>CAZLCF010000062.1:0-13879 GCA_964557905.1 uncultured Rikenellaceae bacterium
AGCTGGATCTTTCCGTTAATGAAGGTGATTCAATAGCAGTAACAGGACCTTCAGGATCAGGTAAAACCACCCTGATGAATATTATAGGTCTGCTTGACAGGCCTGATTCAGGCGATCTGTTTTTCAAGGAAAAGTCGATCCTGGCCTTCAGTCCGGATGAATCAGCTTTATACAGGAACAGGAATATCGGTTTCGTTTTCCAGGATCATCTGCTTCTTCCTCATCTTACTGTAAAGGAGAATATTATGTTGCCTCTTTTTGCCGGAAGCATTTCTGAAAACGATTTTGAGGAGAAAAAAGAATATGCCGGTGTGTTAATGGATAAAACAGATATTACAGGGATTGCTGATAAGTATCCATTTCAGATCTCAGGCGGTGAAGCCCAGCGGGCGACACTGGTGAGAGCTCTGATAAACAAACCCTCCCTCCTGCTTGCTGATGAGCCGACAGGATCACTTGATGCAAAAAACGCCACACTTCTCGGCGAACTTCTCACGAGGTTAAACAATGAAACCGGTACAGCATTGATTGTTGCAACACATTCCGCTGACCTGGCTTCGAAAATGAAGGTGCATCTGCGGCTGGAAGATGGTAAGCTTGTTCCCTGAACCGGAAAAACCTGATAATGATGAGATTCCTGCAAGAGACGATCGGACGTTCAATCCTGTTTTACAAAAAGGATGCTGTATATCAGCTCATCATTGTGGCTTTATTGTCAGCTATAATTACAGGCTCGCTGTTCACCGGACATTCAGTGAGGGCAAGCCTGAAGAAGAATGCTTCAGAGAAACTTGGCAATACCGGGATAGTCATCAGCTCCGGACTCCGCTATTTTGATGCCTCACTATTATCAAGATTGTCAAAGCAAACGGGAGAAAAAGCAGCCTCTGTTCTCGAAACAGACGGATATTGCCAGAATTTCTCCACAGGCGTAACAGCTTTAAATACAAAAATATACGGCATCAGCGAAGAATTCTGGCGATTCCATGGAATTGACACTGTAAATATCGTTCCAGGTACAGTAGCTGTTAATTCCAGACTGGCAATTCAACTGGGAATAAGCATTGGAAATGAGATTATCATAAAGTTCAGGGATATCGATCCCATTCCTGCCGATGCTCCTTTTGCCCCGTCAAAAGAGAATAATGCATCAAAAGTGATGAAGGTAGGATTGGTGCTCGGCCCTCATCAGATGGGTAATTTTTCTCTCGGTATAAGCCAGGTGGTTCCGATGAATATTTTTATGAACGTGTCTGATCTTGAAAGAAACCAGACTGCTCACTCCAGGGCTAACAGACTCCTTGTTCAAAACAGCAAGGAACAGTCTGTCTCTTTCTTCAGTAATGCCCTTTTAAAACTTCTGATCCCTTCAGATATAGGTCTGAATGTAAGGAGATCTCAGAAGACAGGTGAACCTGAGCTTATTTCAGACAGGATATTCATTGACAGCGCAATTTTTGAAGATATAAAATCTAAAATACCTTCAGCCACTCCAGTCATAACCTATCTTGGAAATAATTTTCAGGTTGGCGATAAATCCACACCTTATTCTTTTATTACAGCATCCAGTTATCTGGACATTGGAGAGCATGACATACTAATAATAAGGTGGCTTGCTGATGACCTTGATGCCAAGGCCGGAGACACACTGGCAATGACCTGGTATGATCCTGGTTTCAGCAATCTCCTTGAAGAAAAAAGCAGTAGCTTCAGGATCAGCAATATACTTGAGAATGACCATCCATATTCTGATCCATCACTGATGCCTGATTTCCCAGGCATTTCAGGAAGCACTACCTGTTCGGGATGGGATGCCGGTGTCCCGATACTGATGGAAAAAATAAGGGATACGGATGAAGAGTACTGGAACAAGTTTAAAGGTACACCAAAAGCATTTATAAGCTATGAAACCGGAAGGAAGCTCTGGGGCAACAATTTTGGTCCTGCTACTGCATTGAGATTCCCTGATACAGCAGAGCCTGAAGAAATAACCGCAAGTCTTGCAGGATATCTTGATCCTCTGAAAACCGGATTCACGATATCTGATATAAGAGAGAAAAGCAGCAATGCTGCCATGGAAGGTGTTGATTTCAGTACCCTGTTTCTTAGCCTGGCAATTTTTATTATTGTGTCATGCATGATCCTGTTATCACTGGCAGTCTCAATGTTCTTCGATTCCAGAAAAAGCCAAATCAGAACTTATTTTGCTCTTGGATTCAGAAATAAGCAGATCCGGAATCTGCTGTTATCAGAGACTATGATCATTTCTTCGTCCGGAGCAATTACCGGAGTTTTCCTTGGATATTTTATAAATATATTGATTATAAAAGCACTGAATTCAGTTTGGAGAGGGGCAGTCCAGACAAATACCCTCTCTGCTGATTTCACTTACCTCCCTTTGCTTGCTGGCTTTTTGGCAACAATTATTATAACCTCTCTCCTCCTGTTGATCAAATCCGGAAAGTTTTTGAAAAATCTCAGCATGAAGGAAACAGGTGAACTGAAAGATCATTCTCTGCGACAAAACCTGTTATTGCTGATATTAAGCTTCTTCAGTACACTGATTTTATTTAGTATCTCATTTGTGTCTGGGACTAATGCTACTGCCCTTTCTTTCACGGCCGGAGCATTTTTATTCTGTGCACTGGTTTTAGGGCTCAGGCAATATTACATCAGAAATATAACAAATAGCGATAATTTCAAATCCCTGAGACGTAATCTGGCGAAGCAGTTTTATTATTTCCAGCCGGCACAAGCGATCACTCCGGTCATCTTCATTGCGGCAGGTATATTTGCCGTTATAATCACAGGCGCCAACAGGCAGGTTATAAGTGAAAAAATGCTTGTACCATCCGGGGGAACAGGAGGATATTTATTGTGGGCAGAGTCTGCTGTTCCTGTAAAGGAAAACCTGAACAGCGTTGAAGGACGGAGAGAATTCGGACTGGATGAGACTGAACTGAAGGATATTGAGTTTGTTCAGGCAAAGAGATTGCCGGGCGATGATGCCAGCTGCCTGAATTTAAACCACGTGACCGCTCCGTCAGTTCTTGGAATAGATCCTGCAGCATTCATTGCCAGAGGATCATTTTCTTTTGCTTCCCGGATAAAAGGATCAGCGGCTAAAAATCCCTGGAACCTTTTGGATGACGCGCCTGGCGGCAATACTATTTATGGTATTGCAGATCAGACAGTGCTCCAGTGGGGACTTAAAGTAAAAACCGGTGACACGCTGGTATACAGGGCAGAAAACGGTCAGCCTCTGAACATAGTAATCTGTGCAGGTCTTAAATCATCTGTATTCCAGGGATATCTTATAATTGGCAGCAGGAATTTCAGCAGGTTTTTCCCTTCTTTTTCCGGGAGTTCAATATTCCTTGCCGACGGAACCCCTGGATTATCTGATTATTACAGCGGGATATTAAGTGAGAGACTATCGGGATATGGTATATCAGCAATGCCTGCTTCCGAAAAGCTTGCATCTTTCTTTGTGGTGACCAATACATACCTTAATGTATTTATCGTTCTGGGAGCTTTGGGTTTGGTGCTTGGAGTTGCCGGACTTGGATTTATCCTGATCCGGAATTTCAACCAGCGAAAAAGGGAATTTGCGCTTATGATGGCAACTGGCTTTACAACAAGGCAGATCAGAAACCTGATATTAAAGGATCAGGCTGTTATTCTGATATGTGGTGTCTTAACGGGATCAATTTCCGGACTGACAGCAACTTTCCAATCCTTAAAGAGCGGATCAGAGATGCCCTGGAACATAATAGCAGCAATGATCGTGTTGATCATTGCTGCAGGAATAATTACTATCTTCTTATCAGTCAGAACGGTACGAAGCACATCACTGATCAGCCAGCTCAGGAGGGAATGAGACTACTTCTTCCCGACTGCAAACAGAGAATGCTGTGTTCTGAAGTATATCATGTTGTCAGTGATGGCAGGAGCTGTCATACAGATATCATTCATCGGGATCTCTGCCAGCAGATTGAATATATCTCCGTCCTGGATAATGAATATGGTCCCCTCTTCATCGACAATATATATCCTGCCATCTGATGCCACAGGTGATGCGATAAAGCTATTTGCTTTACCGAGCTTTGCATTATAGATTTCCTTCCCGGTGAGAGGGTCAAGGCAATTGACAGTACCGTTCCAGTTTACATTATAGAGCCGGTTGTGGTATAGCAGCAGGGTATGTATGTATGAACCACCTCGTGGAAGACTCCAGAGCACACCCTCATTCGAAGTATCTCCCTCCTTAAGGGTAATATCTCCGGCAGCACTTGTTTTTACAGCAATAACAGGAGAATATTTGCCATGAGCACTGTTGAAGTAGATAAGGTTATCACCGATTATGGGAGTCGGTATCTGAATATCACCGCCTCCCGACATTTTCCATATCTCCTCTCCTGTTTCAAAATCATAACCTCCGCGGTGTCTGTAGCCGTTTACAACAACAAGTGTCTTTCCGTTGTAAGTATAGATATTAGGAGTGCACCAGCCCGGATATTCGTCCCTATCTTTTTTCCAGAGTTCCTTTCCTGTGTTAACATCTAAAGCAGCAACAAATGAATTTTCCAGAACATCACACTGTATAATGACAGTTCCGTTATGAATTATCGGAGAGCTGGCAAATTCCCACTCAGCATTTTTCATAACGGTCCATGCCGATTTAAGCACACCAAAATTCTTCTGCCACTTCAGATTTCCCTCAAAATCGTAACAATAGAGTCCCTCTGATCCGAAGAACGCCACAACATGTTCATCGTCAAGTGCAACCGTTGTATTCGCATGGGTTGACTTCGGATGACGCTTCACTTTTGGAATACCTTTGCAGGCTGTTCTTTCCCAGAGGATTTTCCCTGTACTCTTATCCAGGCAGAAGATCTTCCATTCATGAACCGATGAATCCTTAACGGGAGTTACATCTCCGTAGAGTCCCGGTTTGAATCCGGCCTTGTCACCTTCACTGACAGCTGTTGTAATAAACAGCTTATTTCCCCAGATAGCGGGACTCGAAATACCCATACCTGGTATTTCGATTTTCCATCTTATGTTAATTTTCTTATTAAAGTCGAATGTTAATGGAAGGTTTGCATTATCCAGTACTCCTGAGGCAAAATAGCCTCGATAACCCGGCCATTGTCTTTCGGGAATTAATTGGCCAGTAGCAAATTGAAATATAAATATTGTGCATGTTACAAGTAACATGCTGACTTTTGTTTTCATGTCAATAAGTTTAGTTGACAAAAATAGTATACAGTTTAAAACTTGAAGGTGTAGGAGAATGATAAAATACTTTTGTCGGACAGATCAGGGAAATAATCCCTCTGGAAAATATATTCAGCATCAAATAAATGGTTTTTGGTAATATTAAGTTCAATCCCGGCGGCAACTCTTTTCTTGTCAATTACCCGGTCCGAATCTTTAAACATAGGACAAAATATTTCACTAAATATGTAAGGACTTAGCGGGAAAGAAGGGATATCGTAAATTGCTTTCAGGCGGAATCTCCCATGGGATGCCGGCAATTTATCATTCTCATCCTCAATATATGTTTTGTACCGCTGCTGAAACATTGCACGACCGGTAAGTGCAAGATCACCGACAGGCAGAGTTCCCTTCACGCCGACAAACCATTTATGCTGCAAGTGATAAGAATCATCATTCTCAATGTTCTCAGTGATTCTGTATGAAGCGGCTGTTGCGAAGTAATCGTTTAATTTATAGGATACTTCTCCTTCAAGAAAAGCCTCCTCCAGGTTTGATGCGTTATCGAATGTACGGAAGCTGGTTGACAGGCCAATCTCGAGTTTATTGATCACCGTAAATTCTGCTGAAGCTCTATACCATATCCCGAAATCTATTTCCTGAGAAAAGGCAATGAATGCCAGGAGAGAAAAGCCAAGAAGAAAGGATCCTCTCTTAATCATCGTCATCATCATCGTTTTGATCCTTGCCGCTGATCTCTTCTGATTCACTTTCAGGAGCCGTTACATAATAATATATTGTCAGTTCGCAGGTATCTCTCAGAAAATCGATCCTGCCTGTTTCTACCCTGTTTATCTTTCTTATTCCTGTCCTCTCGCGGAGATCATTAAGAAGTTCAGCTTGCTTTTCAGGTTTTATCAGGTTGATCTTTTCGTAAATAATAATTTTGGAAGACTCGTGTTTAAGAAGCCACAGTTTTTCCAGACCGAACGTAATAAAGACAATTACAAGGTTTGTAAAGAGAAGATCCAAGAGACTTGTATCTGTACTTGTCAGAGCATTGATTACAGAGACTCCGATGGCAAGGAAGAGATAAGTCATCTCCTTTATCGGTATTGCATTTGTACGGTACCGTATGATTCCGAAAATCGCAAATAATCCTAATGCAAAACCGATCTGCAGCTTAACGCTCTCAAGCAGGAAACAAAGCAGGAAAACTACTGTTGATATGAGGATGTAAGTAAAGAGATAGTCTTTTCGTTTGGTTGTCGAATAGTACAGCCATCTGATAAGGATCATTATTACTGCGGTATTAAGGGTAAACCGGAGCAACAATTCAATAAAATTTGGTAAATCTATTAGTTGTATCCCTGCAATGTTCACATTATCAGGAAAAAACAAATCGGTTATATTCATTTTCTATTTTATTAATCATTAGTAGTTTTGGTTTCAGTATATTTTTTCGCAGCAGGTCATTAAGAACGGCATTCCCTATGCAGTATTTGCTAAAGCCTGTCGGATAGACATATTGCTCCTTAAATATCTCCGTTATCCGGGATCTGTCAGAGAACCGGTCTTTTTTTACCTCAACAACAGCAATAGAAGGTAATCCCGCCTTCCTGCCAACCGGATCGGAATATGAGATATCATAGTCCAAAGTAATACGCTCATTAACTTCCGCTCCAACCATTGTAATTCTCTGAAAGATGCTTATCAGAACAGGCTTAAGTACTAGCGGTCTCTGGGGTACATGTTTATTTATGAATTCACAAGCCGCCGAATCACAGGTGCCATCGGAAGCCAGGTTATTTTCAATTCGCCATTTTACAGTTCGGTTCTTATTGGTTTTCTTTTTTACTTCAAGGAAGGTTGTGCCGGTGGTTTCATATTTTCTGTATCTGACCTTGTTTCTTGACAGTTTCCCTGTAATATGCTGGTTAAAGAAAAGATAATCACCTGTATCCAGATAAGTGGTATAATACGAAAATACTCTGCTCCCATTTATTTCCAGAACTTTGTAATCTCCGTTCATCCTGGTCAGAACATCCGGTATCATGCTGACGGGCATCACATATTTTGTGTCGGTCCGGTTCATAAGCCTGACATTATCCATTTCGGCCAGGTCAATTTTCGAAAATGAAGAGAGTACTTCCAATATTGGCTCAGGCTGAGTCATCTAATAAGTAGTGTATTGATATACCTTCCTGGTTTTTGGCTTTTTATTGGGTTCATAAACCATTTTCTCTACCCTGAGGCCGTTCTCAATCTTATATTCAGAGTATTCAATTAGTCTTCCGGAAGGATCATACTCCTCTTCCCTGATCTTGTTGTCATCTGAATCGTACTGATACTTGAAATGTTTGTTTATTTTACCCTGTTTATAGGTTATTTCTTCAAGTATATTCCCATTTGAATCGTAATAAGTTTCAGATTCCTTGTATTGTTTTCTGACAAGCATATCATACTTTTCTTCCAATACAATAATGCTTTTGATTTTCGGTTTTGAGTCAGGCTTTTTCTGGCCTGTTCCTGCCAGGCAAAAGCTGATGAACATAAGGATCAATAAGGCCGGTTTTATTTTTTTCATGATAATCATTTTTTAATTCATATTTCCTGATGTCCTGATACAATATACAGATTAAAGACAATTTACCATATCACTTCATTTTAAAAAGCTGAAAAGAACTGATGCTTGTCTTTTTTACCAACTAGCATTGATTCAATCCAAGGTCGAGAACAGGTTTAAGTGAAGGATCGAGTGAATGCAGGATGACAAGAGCTGCACCCAGAGCCGTAGCATTCGAAACTTCAGAGGTAAAAACGTTTTTCATGGAATAAGCCTCAGATATCAGTTTTGTGAACAGCTGGTTTCCGGAAAAGCCTCCAGTAATGTAAATATTTTCAATGTCATTATCTGCCGGGATTATCAGGTCTATAGCTTCTGCAGCGAGTTCTGACAGTTCAACCATCAGCTGATGATAACCTTCTGCAAAAGATGTAAAAGCAAAGAAATCCAGTTTATCCTTCATCTCTCTTGAATAAGGCTGGTTCTCAAAGAAAAATCTGCTATCACCAAACTTCTTCCTGCAGATTTCAAGAAGCCTGTTATCCGGCTTAATGTTTTTATAATAGTCTGACGATTCATTGAAATGAGTACTTAACCTGTTTACGGCAATCTCGTGAAGATGTCCAAGGAACAGTCTCGATGATTTAACGGGCTGTCTTGTAATACTCATATAGCAAAGACAATCACGGTCAAGCTGTTCTGCTGTCAGTATCTCAGCATTGAACGGATTCATGTTGATGCACCAGGTGCCGGTAGAGATAAGCAGGAACTTCCCCTTATTGACAGCGAAATATGGTGCCAGAGATGAAGAACTGTCATGGATACCGATCCCGACCTTAATATTTTTACCTTCAATTACAACATCATTAAGAGTACTGACATCAATTGGATCAGGAAGGCTCAGTCCCTCATCACCTATCCAGTAATGATAGGTCATTTTGTCAAAGTCCCATAAGGCGGTATGACATCCGATGGAAGTGTGTTCGGAATAGATTTTGCCTGTAAGCAGATACGAAAGATATTGCGGAAAATGAAGTATATGCTTAACCTCTGAAAACACCTCCGGTTTTTTATATTTAAGCCAGAGAGTCTGCATACCCGAATTAAGCATTCCCAATGCAGGTGATGCAGTTCTTCTGCAGAATTCATCCTGCCCGCCTGATTTCTTATATACCCTCTCAGGAATCCTGTCATCAATAGGTTTCAAATAATTATAAATAGGTGTCAATCTTTTACCAGCGGCATCAAGATAAGCCAGAGTGGCACCATAGGTCGCAAAATTTATTGCAGTAAGGTCATATTTATCTGAACTGATCAATCGTGAGACCGATTCATGGATCCAGTTTTCAATCAGTTCAATATCATCACATTCAAAACCATCATCATCAATGGTTTCTTCGAATTTTTGCTCCGACTCAGAAACCAGTTTAAGATCATAGTTGAAAAGAATTACCTTCTTATTTGTTTTACCAACATCAAATACTGCAATAACTTTTTCTTTCATATAATAAAACACTAATAATCAATTGGGAGAGGCGTTCTATGGAACGTCTCTACAACATGTTTTCTTAAAATTTTATCTTTTACTAAGGACCTCTTTTTCGTATTTCAATATCTCATCAATATAATCCTGACCAACAGGAACATTGTTCTTAAGGCAATAATAATCCCATACTGCTCCGAATGGCTTTGATTTCATAAGCTCGATGTATGATAATCTTTCAAAGCTTTTACCCTTTTCTTCAAATTTAAGCAGTGTCTGATAGGGTTCGAGCAGGGCAAACATAAATGCCATCTGTGCAGAGCGTGTGCCGATAACGTAAGCGCCGATCCTGTTGAGGCTGGCATCAAAGAAATCGAGTCCGATGTTTACCCTGCCAAGGGCTTTTGCACGTACAATTTCCTGAGCTATGAGCAGAAGTTCATCATTAAAGGTAAGAACATGGTCACTGTCCCAGCGAACGCCCCTGGTAAGGTGAAGAAGCAGTTCATCAACATACAGGAGGATTGAAGATATCTTGTCTCCTACCTGTTCAGTAGGGTGAAAATGGCCATTATCGAGAGTGATCATGGTATTATTCTTGATCGCATAGCCAAGATAGAAATCATGAGATCCGACTACCATTGATTCCGATCCGATACCGAAAAGCTTGCTTTCAATGGAATCCTTGAGGTATTTCTTAGTGTATTTTACGGAGAATATTTCATCGAGTGATTTCTTAAGCAGTTTACGCAGAGTATACCTGTCAACCGGAGTATCCTTTGATCCGTCAGGTATCCAGATATTATGTACGGACGGAGTTCCCAGCTGCTTTCCCATTTCAGCGCTTATCTTACGGCACCGTTTTGTGTGTTCAATCCAGAATTTCCTGATCTTAGGGTTCTTGCTCGAAAGGGTAAATCCATCATCGGCCAGAGGATGAGAGAAGCATGTACAGTTAAAGTCAAGACCAATTTTTCTCTTCTTGGCCCAGTTGATCCATCCCTGATAATGCTTGACCTCAATTTGATCGCGATCAACCAGTTTCCCTCCAAACTCGCCATAGATTGCATGAAGGTTGAGTCTTTGTTTTCCCGGCAGCAAGGACATAGCCTTGTCAAGGTCGGCTCTCATCTGGACAATTGTTTTTGCCTTCCCTGGGAAATTCCCCGTAGCTTGTATTCCGCCGCCTCCAAGTTCTGCTCCCTCCTTTTCAAATCCGCCAACATCATCAGTCTGCCAGCAGTGCAAACTAATAACTATATTATCCATTTCTTTAAGTACCTTGCTGGTATCAACTCCCAGCTCTGCATATTGTTGTTTAGCAAGAATGTAGGACTTTTCAATTACATCTCTTTTCATTTCAGGTATATTTAGTTTATAATTTTAATACTATTCTTAATTAAAAGGCTATCGGCTACCAGCTACCGGCTTTCGGTCGATAGCTGACTGCTGAAAGCCAGTTGCTTGTTGCCGGTCGCCGATCACCGGATTTTATTCCATATAAAATACTTGTTCAAGCTGAATGGTTATCGGCGAATTATCAGGATTTGTTTCCATGATATCCGCCATATATTTCCACCATTTCTTAACAATTTCTGTCGTACCGAGGTCTTGTGAAGAACTTTCCCCTGATTGTTCCTGGTAGGCAAACAATGTGTTTGTCTCTTCATCAAGGAAAATAGAGTAATTGCCTATGCCTTCATTCTTTAATAATTTAACCAGCTCAGGCCAGATCTCACTATGTCTTTTCCGGTATTCTTCCTTAAAGCCCGGATACATTTTCATCTTAAAACCAAATCGTTTTACCATATATCTTAGATTAGCCAAGTTTAACGATAAATGTGGAAAGAATGAGCACTGCTATTCCGGTCACAAGAACGACAATGGTTTTTATTTTGACACCTTTCCACTCTTTTAATATTATTCCCCATATATTGCTGATGGCAATGTTGAGTGCCATTAAAATGCTCCAGCCGAACACAGCCATACCGGCAGGAAGTTTGCTGGAACCCATTCCGAAGAAATGGAATTGAAGAAACCATAATAAACCTGCAAGGAAGGTAAAGAAAAGGTTGTTCAACAGGAGGTTCCCTGATACTGTAATGTAATCCTTATATGTCTTATTCTTTATATTTAAAAATCCGCAATAAGCCAGATTGGTAATAAACCCTCCGAGAAGAATGAATATCAGCGATGGATTTTTCTGAAAGAGAGGATTCGTTCCATGAGCCAGTGCTATGTCTTCAATTGGCTTGCCTGCTTCAAATCCAAAATTGAAGCAGGCGCTCATGATACCGGCAAAAATTGCTATCAGGATACCCTTCTTAAATGCAAATTCCTTCACGGCTGCTTTCTTCTCTTCCTCGGTCATCTCCTTGCTTTTAAGCGATCCGGCATAACCAATAATGATTATTCCAGCCACAGTTATAGCGACACCTATGACAGTCAGTATTCCTCCTGTAGTGGAAAACAGATTCTGCCCGGTAATTATCGGAGGAAGCAGTGTACCAAAGGCAGCGCATAGCCCCAGAGCAATGCTCTGACCAAGAGCCACCCCCAGGTAACGCAAGCTTAATCCAAATGTAAGTCCTCCAAATCCCCATAGAATTCCGAAAAAGACTGCCATAAGTTTTGCTGAAGAAGGGGCCTCATTTATTATAGGTATAAGTTCTCCTTTCGGAATGAAAATGAGAGCAAAGAGCCAGGGAATAATAAGCCATGCAAAAACGCCCTGACTCAGCCAGTATGATTCCCATGCCCATGATTTGACCTTTTTAAAAGGAACATAAAAACTTGCAGCACCAATGCTGCCTAATGCAATTAAAAGTATACCTGCAATCGGATCCATATAATTTTCTTTAATTTGAATTGCAATTTAAAAACTTTAAGGGAGGAAATAACTGGTTAATCTATTTTTTTATTCATACATTTTTAATAATCTTGAAATATTGTACAAATACATTAATTAGTATGAAAGCTTTTCATTTATCGTTGCTCCTGCTTTTCATTTCCGCAGGGATCTTTGCGCAGGAACTGACAGTTAAAGACCTTACCATTGAGCATAAGAAGAATCCGGTCGGCATTGATACTCAGCAGCCAAGATTTTCCTGGAAAATTTCCGGCACCGGGAACAATATTATGCAAAGCGCATTTTCCATCAGAGTAGCGACAGATCAGAAATTCTCATCCGGAAAGATAATATGGCAATCAGGAAGAATCATAACAGACGGTTCTGTTCTCCTGGCATATAACGGTACGGCTTTGAAATCAGGACAGAGATATTTCTGGCAGGTGAAGGTTTATGATAACAAAGGAAGAGAATCAAAATGGAGCGAAACAGCATACTGGGAAATGGGATTGCTCTCACCTTCCGACTGGAAGGCAAAATGGATTGAAATGGAAAGCGATACGAACCGATATGCACCATCGCCTCATTTCAGGAAGGAATTTTCAGTCAGCAAAACAATCGCAAGAGCAGTTGTTTATGTCACTTCACACGGATTATATGAACTTCATCTGAATGGTAAAAAAGTCGGCAATGAGGTGCTTACTCCCGGCTGGACCTCATATGGAAAGAGACTTCAGTACCAGGTGTTTGATGTAACAGGTCAGCTGGCAAAAGGGAATAATGCTGTAGGAGCAGTGCTTGGTGACGGCTGGTACAGGGGAACTCTTGCCCGGGGAGATAACTGGGCAATATACGGAAAACGGCTTGGACTTCTGATGCAGATTAAGATAGCCTATTCTGACGGGACTGAATCCCTGATCGTGACAGATGAATCATGGAAGTGCAGCAATGACGGTGCTATCAGGATGAACGACCTGTACAACGGTGAAATATATGATGCAAATAAAAAGCTGACCGGATGGGATCAATCCGGCTATGAGGAAAATAACTGGAAAAATGTAATAATCGGAAATTATAATATCCCTCTTATTGCTCCTGAAAGTGTTCCCATCAGGAAGATTGAGGAAATCAAACCAGTAAAGATATTTAAAACCCCGAAGGGAGATCTTGTAGCAGATATGGGTCAGAATATGGTTGGATGGATAAGACTCAAGGTATCAGGACCTAAAGGCACCGTCGTCAGGATCCGGCATGCCGAAGTACTTGATAAATACGGCGAATTTTATACTGAAAACCTCAGGGCGGCAAAATGTGAACTTCAGTACACCCTTTCTGGCACCGGTGAAGAGATTTATGAACCCCGTTTTACTTTCATGGGTTTCAGATTTATAGAGGTTACTGGCTTCCCCGGAAATCTGGCTACTGACAATATCACGGGGATTGTAGTTCATTCTGATATGGAACCTGCAGGTTCATATGAATGTTCCAATCCTCTTTTGAACCAGCTTCAGCATAACATATTATGGGGTCAGAAAGGAAATTTCGTTGATGTTCCTACCGACTGTCCGCAGAGAGATGAGCGCCTTGGATGGACCGGCGATGCGCAGGCTTTCTGCCGCACTGCCGCATTCAATTTTAATGTTGCTCCATTCTATACAAAATGGCTGAAGGATGTTGCCCTTGATCAGAAACCAGGAGGCGAAGTACCCGATGTGATACCCGATGTTCTTAACAGACAGGATGCAAAGACAGGTCAGCCTTC
>CAZLCF010000063.1:0-13799 GCA_964557905.1 uncultured Rikenellaceae bacterium
CCGGTAAAGCTGCCATTAAAGGAAAAGCTTGCCAGCTTATCAATATAATCAGGGAGCTTTACTGGCCCCTTCCCGGGAATATGTATTTTCTTAATGTCTTCTGCGTTGGATCTCAGGGTGTTAATGCCGAAATAGATAAAAGAGTTTTCAATTTCCGGCAGTCCTGAAAAATCAAAATCACAATCAAGATATGTATGATCCATCCAGGATAATTCAATATTCCTGCCTCTTAGTTCCGAAACCGTACCAAGGATTTTCCCGGATATCCATATTGATTCATCAATTCCCCGGGCAAAGGGTGCAAAATATTGCAGGTCAGAAAAGTAAACCAGCGATTTGTCAAGGAGGATATCAAGTCTGACTTCATTAATAAAATTCCTGAAGGATGAAGATGAATCAGCCATGATGCCTGCATGGGAGATATTCAATATGCTGCTGTCGCAATTGATGAAAGCGGAATTGAAAAGGATATTATTCCTGGCAAGAATAACCTCACTGTTCATTCTCCTTACCATAAAACCTCCTGATTCCCGGAACCCCAGGTCATAAATGCTGAATGAGGTTGTATCGTTTTGAATATTAAAATCCTCCAGCATGCAGTTGATGCCTGAGAGATGCAGGTTATTGAAATCAACAGGAATTTTGCTTCCGGCATTGACCATGTTCACCAGAGAGAATCTTGCATTGGTGATGTCTATCTGCTTTATGGCAATTGTACTTTTGGTCTTCTTCAGAGTGTCCCCGGGCATCATAAGTTTATCCATGTACCATCTGAGGTTAAGGATTCCGCTGGAATCAGTGATAAATGCAACAACAGGATTGGTCAGGGTAACCCTCCCGAGCATCATCGATTTTTCCTTCAGATTGATCTTCCTGATCGCGGCTGATAATGTCTGAGTATAGATCAGTGTATCATTATTCTGATCTTTTATTAGTATATTACTCATATTCAGCCTGTTAAAAAACTTAAAATCCACCTCTCCGACAGACAGCATCGATTTAAATTCTTCTGAAACATGATCAGTGATTCTCCTTACAAGCATGGTCTGCACACCGGGTATGCGCAGTACAAAAGCAAGAAGTGTCGGGAGGGCAATGATTATCCCGATGAAAATGATAAAATACTTAAACGATTTTTTAATACTTTTGACCATATAACAGCATAAGGTCTTATAATATTAATTTTAAAGTCCGCAAAAACATATAAACTCAGTAGCGTAAAGATAATAAAAACCTTACTTAACTAAGTGGATTACTGATTTGCATCAGATTAGGAGATTCCCATTATCTTATTTCAGCGATAACAGGGCATCATAATTTGATAATGTTATATACGGTTATAATTTAGCCAAATAGCGGGCAAAAGTTAATTTGATTTGTATAGTGTTTTTTGTGTTACTTTGTTATAATCATATTTTTCGTTTTTTTTCTTACAATTTTTCAGGTGGATTTCCATAATCAGATTCGGTGGATGAATAATATAAAATCTATTAACATGAAAAGAAGATTCATCTTTTGTGTATTAGTACTGGTTCCACTATACATACTGTATCTGATTATTCCATCCTGTAAGGCTGAAAGGAAGATGCTTGTCTCAACGTCAGAGATAAGTAATATCTTAGCTACATCTGCAGAAGCATCAGGCTCAATTATAGACCTGGGTGACGGAGCCATTCAATACGGACACTGTTATGCAAAAACACCCGGGGTGACTATTGCCAATTCTAAAACAGAACTTGGCGTACCAAATGGTACAGGAAGTTTTAAAAGTCAGTTGATAAATCTTGAAGAAGGAATAACATATTATATAAAGGCATATTTAAGCGATAGAAAAGTAACGGTATATGGGAGTGAATTGAGTTTTACCACAGGTGTCAGTCCCGTAGTGGTCTCGACAGATCCTGCAAATGGTATTATTAGTGTGCCGGTCAGCAAAGTAATCAGTGCGACTTTCAGTCAATCAATGGATCCTTCAACTATCACAACATCAACCTTTACCATAAAGCATGAAACTACATCTGTCACCGGAACTGTGAGCTTCTCAGGATATACAGCAATATTTACTCCAGCTAATAGCCTGGATGCCGGGATTATATATACAGGTAAAATAACTACCGGGGCAAAAAACTTAACAGGCATTCCAATTGCAAATGACTACTTATGGACATTTACCACACAACAAAAACCTGACGCTCAAACGGCAGCAGCTACAACAATTACTAATACCTCAGCTACATTAAACGGCGTTGTGAATCCAAATGGAGGCACTACGAATATAACATTCGAATATGGACTTACTTCTTTATATGGATCTACGACAAATGCAGTACAGAGTCCTGTAACAGGAACGAGTCCTACAAATGTAAATGCTGTATTGACCGGCTTAATACCAGGTACGACCTATCATTTCAGAGTAAAAGCAGCCAGTTCAGGAGGGACAGCATACGGCTCGGATCTCATATTCACAACGCAACAGTTACCAGAGGCGAGAACCGATCCGGCGACAAATATACTTATAACAACTGCCACACTTAATGGAACGGTTACTGCAACTAATCTGCCAACAACTGTAACTTTCGAATATGGACCAAGTATCTCATATGGTTCCTTGGCAACTGCTACTCCTGACATTGTTACCGGTGTAGATCCAACAAACGTAAGCACCGGATTAACGGGATTAACCGGTGGTACTACATATCATTTCAAGGTAAAGGCAGTAAATTCCGCCGGGACCACTTATGGTGATGACCTGACTTTTACCACAGAACCTCAAATTCAGGTAGTTTTGACAATCAGGGATGCAACAACATGGACTGTGGGAAGTACTACCTTAAGTGTAGTTCCAAATGCAATCGTAAAACTTTATGCCAGCGAGTCTTCTTTTATTAACAATCTACCTGATTTTACCACAACTTCTGACTTGAATGGAATAGTAAATTTGTCTGGTTTGATAATTCAGCACCTATATTTTCTGATTGTGACGAAAGGGGACTTAAGTAATATTAAAGATGGATATGCAATAGCAGGTGTATTCATGGATCAGGCAGATATTGACGCTTATCCCGCACAGCCCGGAGGAAAAATAGTCGGGGGACTAAAATACCTGGATGCTAATGGGGACGCAGTAATAAACTCATATGACCAAGTATGGCATGATTCTATATATCTTTGGGATGATCAAACTATTGCTAAAACCGTGGTTATTGGGAAATGAGGTCCTTAATACCGGCACCAGTATCAGTGCTTAGTTTGACCGGGTTTTCTAATCTAATTTATCCTGTTGAAAATAAAACCAATTGTTATTTGCCGATTACATTTCTGCGGTACTTCTTCTTTTACTACTTCATAAGTAGAATCAAACCCTATCAATTTGAAAAGTTTAAAATATTTCATCCACAAAATTTCAATTCCTTTCATTTTTATATTTTTAATTATTGGGACTGGTTGCGAAAAGGAAAACAAAGAACTTTTGATTGGTAAATGAGTCAAAGTACACATAGTTTTAATGGAAGCAAGTGCGAGTTCCGCTTACAAGGTTACCGGTTCATTGTCTAGGAACCAGGAACGGTTTGCAAAAACCGTGACGAGTTTATGCATTGTCCGTGTTATGCGCAAGTTTTATTTTAATATTTTCTCCTTTAAGTTATCTAAGACCTCTTTAGGATTTAGAATTGGAAGAGGAAAGTCATTGATTTTTTTACCCATAGTATTTTTGATCATCATTCCGCGGGTTGTCCCAATAACAACACTTAAAAGAGAAAGGAGAAATTCATCTTTAATGTTCATCTTATCCTTTTCTAAGCTGGCTACCTGATCTATGTTTTTAACGTTGAAAACAATTTGATTTTCATATTTTAGGACTTCGTCTCCTTTGAAAAGATATTGAATTAAAGTACGAACAGCAAAATCATTACTATCTTTTAAGAGTTGAAAATTAAATCCTATTTCAATTTTAAGATTCTTTTCAATTACCTCATTTGTCAGATCATTTACTGTGTCAGTGCAAGAGAATGAAATCTCTTTGACTCTAGATAACTTAAATTGAACTTCCTTAACTTTTGTCATGAGTTAGGATAGATATGTTATGGGTTTTTGGAATTTTTGTTTGATTTCAAAATCTTGTATATCCCCGACAAGGATGTCCTTACCTTGATTACTTTGAGCATATTTCTTTTCAATGAGAAATAGAACAGGTTGTTTTTCGATTACTTTTTCCTTGCTGATTACTTTAATAATTGGGAATCCTAAAACATCTTCAATTTTGACAAGGGTTTTAAGAGTAAAATTATGAGTTCCAGTCATCCATTTACTTACTTCTGATTCTCGTTTTTCAAGAAGATCAGCAAGATCCTTTTGACTAAGGTTTTTCAACCTAAGTATATCATGGATCCTGTCAACGATGTCAAATGACCTGGTTACAAAAACGTCGATTTCTTTGGGTATCGACCTTCTTCTTTCCTCAAATCTGGGATTTTTTTTCATGATTTAATTTCAAACTCAAGTTTTCCAAGTAATTGTTTTCCTTTGATCTGGATCAATCCTTGTCTTTCTTTTGTTTTAAGTAAACAATCAATTGTCTGGAGTTGTTCGACAATATTATTGAGTTCAGGATCTTCATTATACTTTTTTGTTTTCTTAATACCTCCGTTCCCAAGTATAAGAATGTTGTCAGAAATTCTAATTACATATAACCTTAAATCAATGTCTTCAATCGGGAGTGCGAATACATTATCCTTGAACTTACCTTCGTACCTGAAATACCTCTCCAATGCTCCACGTTTTCCAATATTGTCGAGCACTTTAATGATAGTGCTAATATCTTTATCGAATTTGCAACCAGCCGGAAATTTGTCAAGAAATTTTTCAATTTCTGAAGATTCGTTTTTAAACCGAATAGTGTAAATGTTAACATTTGTGTGTTCTTCAAAAAGCTCTATTTCTAGTCTTTTCTTCACTTATAAGTTAAGTTACAAATTTAAATACAAATTCTGAATCTCCAAATTTTTGTCGAACATAATTAAAAAGAAATTAAGGAACATTTTACTTATGCAATAATTATCAACATGTTAAGTACGAAAACTTGTCGAAATCCTTCAATTGAGAATCACGGTTTTTGCAAATCGTTCCCATAATCTTTGATCAATAAATAATCTTGCTTAACTGAATCATATTTCCGAAATTTGATTTCTTCTATACTCCTTTCTACTGTCTTTCACATCTTGACATGTAAAGACAGATTTAGCTATAATCTTGTAAATGAGTACCGCTTTTTAAAACATTAGATCATGAAAACAACAATCGCAAGCATTTTAATATTCTTAGTGACAATATCATGTTTCAGCCAAGAAATTTCTAAACTTGAGAAAGATCTTGATAGTTTAAAACAGCTTAAAGCAGAGTTACAAACAAAAATAGATGACATTGATATAGAATATAAAAGAATTGAGAGTCTAATTAGCCGGATTAAATTTGATAACGCTGTCGGTGAAATCTATTACAGTGTCGCTGGCACTAATCTAACAAGTAGACCGGAAGATTATGATGTTGTAATTCATTTACCATCTAATAAAAAAGTTAGAGTTCTTGATTCTATTGATAAGTATTATAGAATAAATTATAATGATTCAGTTGGTTGGATTTTAAAAGTTGCTCTAATCTCTGAATCCGAAAAACAAAAAATTGCAGCTGATAAAAAAGCAAAAGAATTTGCTGATAGGATGCAATATCAAAAATACAAAGAAGGCCTGATTAAAAAATATGGTTTTGCCACTGCTGATAAAATACTATACGGTATGATTTGGCTTGGGATGACAGATGAAATGGCAAGACTTAGTAAAGGATCACCCACTAAAATTAATCGAACAGTAGGGTCTTGGGGAGTACATGAACAATGGGTATATGATAATCAAGATACATACTTATATTTTGAGAATGGAATACTAACAAGTTGGCAAGATTGAGTTAATTACAAGAAATTAAAAACAGCCCATAACACGGACAATGCTTGTCACGGTTTATGCAATGCGATTCCCAATTATCTTAACTTAATTAATTTTCTGAGGTAATTTAAATCAATTTTAAAATAAAGTTGACTTTGGCTTAAACGAGGTGTAACTTTGTTTCTTTAAAATATTTTACTATGGGAACAAAAAACTTCAGTTCTGGCTCAAGCCGGCGGAACTTTCTAACGAAACATTTACCTGCCGGGGCTCTTATGTGTCTGGGATGCAAAAGCTTATTATATTCTCCTGCTGCATTTATGAATCCTCAGGAGGCAGCCCAGAAAGCAAAATATCTTATGAACTCAGGAATGAGTACTGAAGATGTTCTTAGGTTCACATTAAAAAAATGTGTCCCTATCTACAAAAAATTGGGAGGTATAATTGGAAATGAAAAGTTCATTGAAATGCTAATGGAAGCGTCTGCGCAAAAAGGTATTGATTCAATGAAATTATTAGCGCAAGGTAAACCTGGAGAAATGAAGTCTTTTGCAGACCACATGAAGAAAAGTCTTGCAACTCCTCCTTACGATAAGGCAATCCCGTTTGAAATCATTGAGGATTCAGATAAAGTGTTTGAGATAAAATATACTGACTGTCTAATTGCAACATTGTACAAAGAAATGGATGCTGCTGAAATAGGGTATGCTATAGATTGTTCCCCTTGGGATAAAATGATTAAAGCATTTAATTCTAAAATGGCAGAAAAAAATATTAAAAATCCTTTGAAGGGAGATAATGTTTGTATACAACGATTTTACCTGGAGACGTAATTCAATTTTAATCGTGAAATTACTTCTATACTGGGAATGCCACTTATTGACTTCTTAAAGAAATATCATCCAGATTTATTGCTTGATGACGAAATGTTGGCAATTTTTTATCTCACACTTGAATAGTAGTTATTTAAATGCTTTTATTCTTCCGTCATTATCTCAAATTTCATTTCTTTATAATGATACACTATATCTATCTTCTCTTTGATTAAAGCCCCAAAATTATTCTTTGCCCTATAAGTCGCTAATAAATGGATGAATTTAATAGAACCATCATTAACTGCTTTATTCAATGAATCGTATTTTTGCACTAATCTTTCTCTTACAACCATTAAGCTATCAAGCTCAGCTCTGTCTTTAATAAGCTCTTTCCTATCATTATCAAATATACTTGAAGTGGGATAATCTTTTAATAATTCGGTTCGTGTTTCTATACTACGGGTATCAGAGTCAATAAAAAAATCTACTGATCCCATATCAATATCAATCGCATTCTTTTCATATTCATATACTGTTAAAGTATCTTTTATAATGAAGGATTCAGGTTGATAAGAACCGGGATCATTTAACGTGGATTTTAAGAATGTTTCGGCATCTTGGATCAGCTCCTTTTGGGGAGAGGTAGAACATCCAACAAATAACATACAGACAACTAAAAACAATATTTTTGATTTCATGACCTTGTGGATTTACCAAGCAAGTTAATGAAAATTATTGTATTAAGTCTTGTCTGCAAATCACTTTCAGGTGAAATGAAATTTTGAAATTTTGTAGTTGTCATTTTGAAGTGAAATGAAGGGTTATGATTTTGCAGGGAATGTTCTGCGGATTGCCCATTCCTGCATCGTCAGTAATCTAACTCTTTATAAACATCTCTATTTGAGTGTTGGATACTGGCATCACTTTGACGCCTGGGGCGTCCAATTCCAATATCCATGGTCACATCCATGGTAAAATGCCTGTCAGGAATCTGCAACACCAGCGGTGTTGAATATAAGTTAGTTGTGATAATGTATTCGACCCCTCCGGGGTCGCAAAGGAATATTCGCAATTTACCCCGGATGTAACCGGGGATATTGGACTTCAAAGCCTCCGGCTTTATTAATAATTATTAGTCCTGCCTTCTTCTGGTTGTAACCGTGGATATTGGATTTCAAAGAGGCTGTCTCAAAAGGATACATTTACCCCCTGGCCCCCTAAGGGGGGAAATCTTAATTATCTGGAAATCAAAAAGTCCCCCTCGGGGGATTTAGGTGTTTCAGTAAATTGCCAATCATGATAAACAATTTGTATATAAATGGTAGATTGTGAACCCCGGAGAAGTGCTTGCACCCCGCCAGCATGGATAAACACAAAAAATGGTAATTATGAATTAAAATAGATAAATTTGTTTGACCACAATTCTCCGGTTAAATGGCAGTCACGATATTGGCGATAGAATCTTCCTGCGACGACACCTCTGCAGCGGTCATAAGAGACGGGTATGTTATGTCGAATCTGATTGCAGGGCAGGAAGTGCACAAATCGTACGGTGGTGTTGTTCCCGAGCTTGCATCACGGGCTCACCAGGCCAATATCGTTCCTGTTGTCGATCAGGCAATAGAAAGAGCAGGAATAAGCAAAAAGGAGATAAGCGCTGTGGCATTTACCCGGGGTCCCGGCCTTCTCGGATCGCTTCTTGTCGGCACATCCTTTGCGAAAGGATTTGCACTTTCACTCAGCATACCGCTCATTGAAGTCAATCATCTCCAGGCACATGTACTGGCTCACTTCATACTTGATAGAGACAGAGAGAAAAAAATCCCGGCTTTCCCTTTCCTGTGCCTCCTTGTTTCCGGCGGACATACCCGGATCATCCTTCTGAAAAGCCACCTTGAAATGGAAGTCCTTGGAAATACGATAGACGATGCAGCAGGTGAGGCATTTGACAAATGCGGCAAACTCATGGGATTTCCTTATCCGGCAGGACCTGAAATTGATAAACTTGCAGCTGCAGGAAATAGAAAAGCTTTCATCTTTCCCAAGCCATCAGTAAAAGGGCTCGATTTCAGCTTCAGCGGGCTGAAGACCAGTTTCCTTTATTTTCTCAGGGACAGGCTAAAGGAGGATCCTGATTTCATTGATAAGAACAGGAAAGACCTGTGTGCCTCGCTTCAGCATACAATTGTTAGCATTCTTACGGGGAAGCTGGTAAAAGCATCAGAAGAAACAGGGATAAAGCAGATCGGCATTTCAGGAGGAGTATCTGCGAATTCAGGTTTGAAAGATGCCGTCAGGGAAGAAGCTCAGAAAAGGAAATGGGATCTTTTCATCCCCGGGATCGATTATACGACTGATAATGCCGCAATGATTGGAATTACTGGTTATTATAAATATCTTAGAGGTGAATTTACAGGTCAGGATGTAACTCCGCTGGCAAGATTCTGATCTGATATATGAAATTGAGTAAAAAAAAAAAAAAGAAAAGAAAAAGAGGGAGATTTCCCTTAATAATTGTAACGAACCATTTTTTGACAGGTTTAATAATTGAAGATTTGCTAAAATTAATTAAATTGGTAACAAATATTTATAGATGCAGGAACTGAGAATTTCACCGGGCAAGAATTCACCTGAGATCATTTTAAGCCCTGATGGGATGGTTAAGATCAGCGGACGCTCAATACATGAGAATGTGGCTGAATTCTTTGCACCTGTTGATAAATGGATAACCTCCTATATTGAGACTCCTGCCGAGATGACCTGCGTGGATATAAACCTGGAATATTTTAACAGCGCCAGTGCCAAAGTATTCATTTCTCTCCTGGAAAAATTAAAGCATGTCACATTAAAGAACGGGAAATTTGTCTTCAACTGGTACTATGAGGATGGCGATGAAGATATTCTTGAACGGGGAGAATATTTCTCGGTAGTTCTGGACGTGCCCTTCAACTTTATTAAGATCGGCTGATCTTTTTGAAAGCCTGATCAATATCCCTTATCAATGATTCCGGCTCATCAAGCCCGATAGAAAACCTGACAAGATTTTCTGAATATCCTTTCGCGGTCCTTTTCCTGTCGAATGACATGGCAGGAAAGACAAGCGATCCATGACCGCCCCATGAAACACCTATTATAAACTGTCTGAGACTGTTCACAAATAATTCTGTTTTTTTGCGATCCGTGATCCTGAGCCTTACAGAGAAGAGTCCTGCTGGCTTAAGCATCTGTTTTAAGGCCAGCTTGTGCTGAGGATGCCGTGGCCATAGCGGATGCAGGATCTCAGCCACCATATTATGATTCCCGAGGTAATCCAGAACCCTTTCAGTTGTCGAGGAGATCCTGTCCATCCTTGCCTGAAGTGTCCTTAATCCCCTGAGGATGAGCCATGCATTAAAAGGAGAAATAACTCCGCCGAGTCCGAGATATTCATTTCCGCCGTCCGTCAACAAAAGTCGTATTCACACCATAACGCGGAAGAAACCTTGTCATCAGGAAATTTGTCCAGCTGTAATTGTTCCGGACGCAAACAATGTGATCTCCTGAATTTACAAAAGACAGAATAGCTGACGAAATGGCGGCCATTCCGCTGCTGAAGGCGAGGGCTTCATCAGTTTCTTCCAGAGCGGCAATCTTCCTGCACAGGATGTCAATTGTCGGATTATTCCCTCTTGAATAGATGTGACTGTTCTTTTCATCAGCAATAGCTTTCTTAAGCTCATTCACATTTTTGAAGGCAAAATTGCTTGTTTGAAATATCGGGGGAGTAACTGCATTAAAATATTTTTCGCGTTCTTCCCCCAGATGGTTAATTATATAGGAGATATCTTTCATGTTAATTCAGGTTTTCTTGGCGGAGACGGTTTTTCTTTTTGAAAACAAGGTATACAGGAACACCGATAAGAAGGAAAATCAGTCCTATTCCCATATGTAAAGGCTTGTTGATCATTATATTAATTACGAACCAGGTATTAATTGCAATAAAAATTAACGGAGTGACAGGATACCCGAATGTTTTATAGGCTCTTTCAGCATGCCTCAATTTTTTCCTGAAGATGAATATTCCGGCAGCTGCCAGGGTGAAAAATATCCATTCAACCGAAACCGTATAGGTTATAAGGTTCTCAACTGTTCCCCAGAATATAAGCAATAATATTGCCCATACCGATTGCAGGATAATTGCGTAGACAGGAGTTTTGAATTTTGGATGGACCCAGGCAATACTTTTAAAAAACAGTCCGTCGGCTGCCATGGCATAATAAATGCGTGGTGCTGAAAGCGTATAAATTCCGATTGTTCCCAAAGTGCTTATGGCAATAATACCTGCAACCAGCAGGCCGCCTGAAGGAAGAATGGTACTTACTGCATCAGCGGCAACCTTCTGCGAAGTAACAATAGTATTTATCGGAAGGAGCAGCATATACCCGGTATTTACCAGAAGATATATCAACGTGACGATGATCGCTCCCGTGATCATTGCAACCGGCACATTCCTTGCCGGATTCTTTGTCTCTCCAGCCAGGAAAGAAGCATGCTGCCATCCTCCATATGAAAACAGGACACCCGTAAGAGCAACGCCAAAGCCCGAAATTCCTGACCCGGAAGCAGTTGATAATGATATGGATTTAAATGACAGATCGCTGTTCCCGAAAATAAATCCAACCAGGATGATTATAAGTATTCCGGCAATTTTCAGCCCGGTAAAAACATTTGAAAATATTTCGCCGAATTTTGCCCTGAACACGTTCAGGGTTGTGAGAATCACGATGGCCGTTATGCTGGTGACCATCATTCCTGTCTGGCTCATGGGAATAAAAGTGCTGAGATAATAGGAGAACGCCAGTGACAGAACAGCTATTGATCCTGAAGTAATTATTATCAGGTAAGCCCATCCGTATAAAAATCCAAGCCATCCTCCGTAAGCCTCCCTGAGGAACACATATATTCCGCCTGCTTGAGGAAACAGTGATCCCAGTTCACCGAATGTAAGAGCACCTGTCAGTGCTATTATGCCTCCCAGGGCCCATACGAGCAATATCAGTGCTGAAGATGGTATTAATCCTGCAATCTGTGACGGAGTGACAAAGATCCCCGAACCTATACAGGAGCCAATGGCTACCATGATCAGCCCGTACAGGGTGAGCTCTTTTGCCAGTTTCGTCATAAATTTTTTGTTGGAGGATTTTACGGATCAATAGGCGAGGATCTGGCTTCTTTCCCGTCCGGAGCCTTTTATCCAGATCTTGTTCCTGTATACTTCAACAAGAGCATAAGCCCCTGTTTTCTCACTCTCGATCATTCCTTTTATATTAACGAAATGTATCATATTGAAATTACCGTAATTGCCTGCATGATTATGTCCGCTGAACCAGGCAATTACATTGTTGTACTTTCCAAGAACAGAGAGTACCTCCCTGTAATTAAGCAGGTTATGTATATTTTCCGGACAGGCGGGGAAATGACAGATTATGAAGACTTTTTCGTTTCTTGCAGCTGCTTCAGCAAGCTGGGATTCAAGCCATGCGAGCTGTTTTAAGCTGATCCCTCCATTCCAGTCAATGGCATTAATAATGCCCTCGGTTTTAAGTGCGGCAATATATTCTTCTGCCTTTTTTACTGTTGCTTTGTTCCCTGAAGCGTAGGTGCTTACTTCATTCCCGTTAAGAACAATGAACCTGAAGTTCCTTTGTATGAATGAGTAATAGCCTGTCTTTTCAGGTAAAGGTACCGGAAGACGTTTTTTATACCTTGTTTCAACTGAATATTCATGATTTCCCAGACAATACCAGGTTTTTAGTCCGGAAGAATCTATGATATCCATGACTGGCTTGTAGGAAACAATATCCCGGTCGATCAGATCCCCAAGGCTGATCATGAATTCAACCGAATCCTCTGTAAAAGAATCCGTTGCTTCTCTTAACCTGCCCAGCGATTTTCGGTAGAATTTGGAACCTTCAGGTTCGCAATCGCAGTAGTGGACATCGGTTATTATCCCGAAGGTGAATAGAGGTTTCTGGCTTTGATCACCTGGACTGCCATTCCCAGTTATGTTTAATTCAGGCATATTCAGGAACATTGATGTAGCTAATAATAAAGGAAGGATAAGTTTCATCTTGATGATGCATTAATATATAAAAATAATAAAAATATTATTAAGCTCCTTCAGAGCTTACATTTGAGGTAGTACCTCCTACCCCCGGCTTCACCGGGGATTATTCATATCCGGCTCTTTCAGAGCCAGTTGTTAACATGTATTCAAGCCCTGAAAGGGCATGATTTGAATAACCCCCGGCACCAGCCGGGGGTTAGAAGACTATACTATTGGTTGAAGCCCTGAAAGGGCTCAATAATCCTTATTCTGCAGAAGGGTCAGTTATCCGGCCCATGAAGATAATGGAACTGGTTGTTGTCTCTCTTATAATATACAGGAATGGATGATCAGCATTAAAGACCAATGGTTCCACTGGCATTGATGTAAGCCCTATGTCAACCACCGTAGCAGCGGCAGCTTCTGTGCCTTCTTCGTTGGTCTCTATAAATGCCTGGTGAGTGACGTCATTAATGAGCAGCGGGGGAAAGTCGGTTATATTTGTAAAATCAGCTCCGTCCGTGAAAGCAATACCCATGCCCATATCTGAAAGGATATCCTTTAGTTTCTTCTTGAAACCATATTTAAATCGCGGAATTGACACATCAGTCTCCCTTGTAGCCATGTATGTTACCCATCCCGAGAATGCAGCATCAGTTATCGTTGGCAGCAGTGCATCAATGCCATCCTGTGCATCAGGAAGGAGGATATCCATCACAAAATTTCCCTGTCCGTACGGGAATTCTGCCAGAATAAATCCGTCACCATCAAAAACTTTGAAATCATCCGTTTGCTTCATCATCGGAACTTCAGCAGATATCCCTCCCTGCCTATAGAAAGGCTCCTGTTCAGTATCATCTTCATCGAACTGCAACTTCCATTTTCCTTTAAAGTAGATTGCATTGATGATAAGCATTACGGTATTGTCCTCCAGCTTGTCAATCATCTCTTTGATCAGGC
>CAZLCF010000064.1:0-13488 GCA_964557905.1 uncultured Rikenellaceae bacterium
ATCCGCAAAACCCCCAGAGCAAGCACTAAATCTGCACTATGAAAAACATAACCCTTTGATTAACGTTGAATCAAACTATTACGGAAGCAGTCTGACAAAAAATGCATATAACACTGATGCTGTTCGCCTGGAAGGCTGGTGGTTCATGCTGGGAGGAGGCGCAGGATGCATAAACCTGAACGGGGAATTTTATCGCGGACAGGAATCAGGTGGCATAAATACTCAATCTTACATTGTCCCGCAAAGAAAAGTGCTGAAGGACTTCATGAACAGTCTTGATCTGGCGGGATTGTCACGTTTTACTGATTTTAAAGGTACGCCCTCAGATGCATTTTGTAATATCCTTGCCGAAAATGGTAAACAGTATGCACTTTATATCTTCCACGGTGTTTATGAAGGAGATTGGGGAGCGCACTTTCTTCCCGAATCAGGAAATTTCAGGGATACACTTTTATTGAATAATATTCCTCCGGGAAATTATTTTCTCGAGTGGATTGATCCTCCATCAGGATCGGTTATAAATTCAGAAAAAATAAACTGGACCGGTGGAAATTTAATGCTGAATACTCCTGAGTATTTACTGGATGTGGCTCTGCGGATACGAAAACAATAAGATCCTAATCCGACGGTTAAAACCGACGACAATTGAATTTTATTTGACTAGTATTACACTCTTTCGTAACTTTATCACAATGAACAACTGACATGTCAAGCATTGTTGAAGGATATAATTACGACATTTTCATCAGCTACCGCCAGAAAGACAACAAAGGTGACAGGTGGGTGAGTGAGTTTGTTGATAATCGAGACAAAGAGCTCGAAGTTACAATCAAGTATAAAAAATTGTTAATCTGAATTATTTCTGGTCAAATGACAGTTTGGTCTGCAGAGTTAAAAGAACTTGAGAATCTTTATGAATCCCTTAAAGGTCAGCTCCCTGATCTGGAAAAAGAATTGAGTCAACTTATCAGATCTGATGATCCAAATGTTATTCTGCTCTATTCTAGAAGATGTCTGGAAGTAATAATAACCGACCTCTGCGAAAATGAATTAAAAAGACCACGAAAGACAGAACCGCTTAAGGGTATTATAGATAAGCTGAACAAGGAAGGGAAAGTCCCTGGGTACATTATCACCTCAATGGATCATTTGAACGGTCTGGCAGCTTATGGTACTCATCCTAAAGATTTTGATCCGGAGCAGGTAAAACCTGTTCTTAATAATTTATCTACGGTTTTGAAGTGGTATATGAAATATAAAGAATCACAAATCCAGAGTAAGGCAGAATCAGAACAGGAAAAGTTCGCTGTAAAACATACAAATATTTCAGCAGCTATAACTCGTAAACCAAAGAAAAAACTTTTAATGCTTCTGTCAGGTCTCCTCCTGCTTGTTATAGCTATTGTGGTTTTAGATATATTTAATGTCATTGATATAGGGATAAGAAGCCCGGGCATTGCGAACCTCGAAAAATCTGTTGCAATACTTCCATTTAAGAATGACAGTCCTGATGAAGGAAACACTTACTTTATTAATGGGATCATGGAGGAGATACTTACTAATCTTCAAACAATTAAAGATCTCAGGGTAACTTCCAGGACATCTAGTGAAAAATACAGAGATCAAGCCAAATCGATTCCTGAAATAGCTAGAGAACTGGGCGTAAATTATATAGTTGAAGGCAGCGGGCAAAAGGTTGGGAATACATTTCGCCTAAGGACACAACTTATTAAAGCAGAAAAGGAAGGCCATCTATGGGCAAAGTCTTTTGAACAGGAAATAAAGGATGCAAAAGATATCTTCAGCATACAAAGCGAAATTGCGCAATCAATAGCATCAGAATTACAAGCAGTTTTGATGCCCCATGAAAAACAACTTATCGAGAAAATCCCAACAGTTAATTTGGAAGCATATGAGGCATATCTTAAAGGCCAATTCTACCTATATAAATCCAGTACTCCTAACGGCCTGGATTCTGCAATGAAGTATTTTGAAAAGTCAAAAGATATAGATCCGGAATATGCTCAGGCATATGCCGGTATTTGTGATGTATGGGCAATTCGACGACAATCATTGATCGTTACCGCTGCTGAAGGCAAAGCTAAATCAATGGCAGCGGTCATGAAAGCTATTGAACTGGATAGCACCAGCTCAGAGGTTCAATATTCATTAGCTTTTATTAAAACATGGTTATTTTTCGATTGGGATGGTGGTGAATCTGGATTTAAGAAATCCATTTCACTTAATCCAAATAACGCAATGGCACGTGCCCAATATTCCAATCTCCTGAATATAGTAGGTCGGCCGGAAGAAGCGATGGAGCAAATTGAAATAGCCTTTAAACTGGACCCGATGAATCCATATATAATATCATATTATGGCTTTAACCTGATGTTAATTCGAAAGTACGATGCGGCGATAAAGACATTTGAGGATGCACTGAAAATTGAACCTGGCTATGCCATTGTATCGTCTAATCTGCCTTGGTTTTTATACTTAGCAGGGCGTTCTACAGAGGCACTTGAAAAATTAAAAGCTTTATTTAGTAACGATCCCGAGTTGACCCAAGCCATTGAACAAGGATATACTAAAGATGGTTGGAAAGGATTGATGATTTCATATAATAAAGTATGCGAAAAGAGAGATAATTGGTCTGCTATTGATATAGCTTCTAATTATGCCATGATAGGGGACAACGATAAAGCTATGTACTGGTTGGAACGTGCTTACGAAATTCGTGATCCAAGTTTGATCTGGGTCCCGCCTTCACTCTTTTTGGAAGGATTGCATGGCGATCCCCGTTTTCAGGATCTATGCCGGCGAATGAATCTGCCATACAAATAGATTTTATATTTATTCTGCGTTTCTTCATCTCCTAGTAATAAAAAAGGCTATTGCCAGTCAAAAGAATAATTAAAATTAAATTTCGCGGTGAGCTATAAAATAAAAAATTTGATTATTTTTGCCCGGCAAAAAAAGACAAAGAGGAGTCTTTTTCGAGACCTATATAAAAAGATCCTCTGTATATAATTGATAATAAGCGGTAATAAAAAATAGTTCTAGTCCCCTATGGACTGCAAATTTTGAGGGTAAGAGATAAATAATTTATAGAAATGGCAAATCATAAGTCATCAGTAAAAAGAAACAGACAGACTATTGTCAAGAATGAGAGCAACAAGTATTATGCAAAAACCATGCGTAACGCTCTTAAGGATTTTCGTGCGACAACCACCAAAAAAGAGGCTGCCGATTTACTTCCGAAAATGAACGCTATGCTTGACAGACTGGCCAGGAGGCACATAATTCACAACAAGAAAGCAGCCAACCTGAAATCATCAATCGAAAAACATGTGAACAGCTTTAAGTAATCTGTTACCATATATTATTAAGGGGCTCCTTAAAAGCCCCTTTTTTATTTCGTGCAGTTTTCTTAAATTGCATGCGGAATATAAATTTTCGCTGTATGTCACTTAAAATCACTGACTGGGCTGTTGAGGACAGGCCCAGGGAAAAGCTTGTTCAGAAAGGGACTGCCAGTCTCAGCGATGCCGAGCTTCTTGCTATACTTATAAGTTCCGGAACAAGGGACAGATCGGCTGTTGATCTGGGCCGGGAGCTGTTGAGCATTGTTAACAACAACCTGAACAGCCTGGGCAAACTAACCATTTCTGATCTGAAAAAAATACATGGCATTGGTACAGCACGTGCCGTCACTATTGCTGCGGCACTTGAACTCGGAAGAAGGCGAAAGCTTGCTGAAATGCCTGATACAATTCAGATCAGGTGCTCAAAGGATGTCGCTGACATCTTCCAGCCGCTACTGTCTGACCTCCTGCATGAAGAATTCTGGATATTGTTCCTTAACAGGTCCAACAAAGTCATTGGCAGGATGAAACTGAGCCAGGGCGGTATAAGCGGAACAGTGACAGATGTAAGGATGGTGATGAAAAAAGCGATTGAATATCTTGCCTCAGGGATTATTGTCTGCCATAATCACCCCTCGGGCAACCTTAATCCCAGCGAATCGGACACTAAGATCACACAGAAGATCAAGGAGGCCGGCAACCTGATGGATATCCAGCTTCTCGACCATCTTATCATCTCAGAGAAAGACTACTATAGTTTTGCGGATAATGGATTGCTTTAAACCCCCTTTGGCGCTAAAGCGCCATCTCCCCCAGGGGGGAGAAAAATCCTGGATTTTACTGAATTACAGTAAATTATGGGATTTCTTCCCCCCTCTGGGGGGAATTAAAAGGGGGTTCTCTGGTCAAAAAAGAATTAAGTTTTATACCTCTTCACCCTGCTTTTATCCGGAGATTCTTTAAGCAGGGCTTTTATCGCTTTTCCAAGTTTCGGATGGACAAGATCAGGTACAAGATCACATAACGGAACAAGTACAAACCTTCTTTCATGCAACCTGGGGTGAGGGACTACAAGGCTTTTTTCCTCAAGCATTTTGTCGTCATAAAGCAGGATATCTATATCAATCAGCCTGGAAGAATACTTTTTATCATCTCTCAGCCTTCCCATGTTGGCTTCAATCATCAATATCCTGCCCAGCAAACCTGACGGCTTCAATTTCGTTTCGACCTCTGCGACCATATTCAGAAAATTATTTTCGCTGCGGAAACCCCATGGTTCAGTTTCATAAACTGATGATACCCGTTTAATCCGGCCAATATGCACCTTTATCAGAGTCAGAGCCTCATTAAGATTACTTTCCCTGTCACCCAGGTTCGTGCCGATACCCAGATATACCTTCATTTTAATACCTCCTGGTGTCAGATTGTATTAAATACAAAGATACCTTAATATATTCAACTGGTTTTTCATATATTTAAAAATCATTTTTAAAATCTATACCTACGATGAAAAATTTTCTCATTTACACGTTGGCTACCATAACAGGCATAATCATTACTTCCCTAATTTTCTTTTTTGTCATGCTTGCCAGTATAGGCATGATGGTTGCTGCAGGCGACAAACCCGTCTCAATCAGTGATAATTCAGTGCTTGTACTGAAAGCAGGAGTGCCGATCCCTGACCGTACTGATCCAAATCCTTTTGCCGGGATGGATTTTATTAATATGACTCTTTCCCCGGCTGCAGGACTCAATGATATTCTGAAAAACCTGGATAAAGCGGCTTCGGATACCAAAATAAAAGGAATTCTCATTGAGCCCGGCCTTCTTCCCTCAGGATGGGCCACAACTGAAGAGATCAGAAATGCACTTGATAAATTCAGGGAGGAGAGCGGCAAATTTATCATATCCTATTCCGATTATGTGCTTTTGCAGGAAGGATATTATCTTTCATCCATTGCCGATAAAATATATGTCAGCCCGGGTTCAATGGTTGACTTCAAAGGACTAAGCGGGGAGGCTATGTTCTATAAAAAAGCCCTTGATAAGCTGGGTGTTGAGGTACAGGTAATAAGGCATGGGAAGTTCAAAGGAGCTGTTGAACCTTATATCCTTGATGAGCTGAGTAAAGAAAACAGGGAACAGATAAAAGATTATGTCGGATCAATATGGAACCATGCTGTTGATAAAATGGCAGAATCGAGAGGCATTCCTGCAGATCAGCTGAATATGCTGGCCGACAGGCTTGCCGGGTATGTGCCGGCTTCAGCTTTAAAGAACAGGCTCGTTGACGGACTCATTTATCGTGATGCTCTTATCGATACACTTAAAGCCTTATCGGGTCTGACAATCGATGATAAAATCAGTCTTGTCCCTATGACCAGGTACACCAAGGTACCTGATACTAAAAAACCATTAACGGTAAAGAATAAGATTGCCGTGATCTATGCTGCCGGTTCAATAGTCATGGACAAGGGCAACGAATATAATATCGGCGGAAATCATTATGCTGAAGTGATAAGGAAAGAAAGGCTCGACAGCAATGTAAAAGCCATCGTCATGAGGGTAAATTCGCCGGGAGGCAATGCAGTTGCTTCGGATAATATCTGGAGGGAACTGGAACTTGCTGCCAGAGTCAAGCCGGTCATAATATCTATGGGTAATTATGCTGCTTCGGGAGGGTATTATATTTCTGCACCAGGTACAAAGATCTATGCAAATCCCACAACCATAACCGGTTCAATAGGTGTGTGGGGTCTTATTCCCAATGCAGAGAAGCTTATGGAGCAGAAGCTTGGAATAACCACCGAAATGGTTAATACAAATACATATTCCGATTTCCCTTCAGTATACAGGTCAATGAGTGTTTATGAAAAAGAAATCATGCAAATGAACGTTGAGCAGGTTTACAGCGATTTTACCGGTAAGGTTGCATCGGGAAGGAAGATGAGTTTGGAATCTGTTGACAGCATCGGACAGGGGCGTGTATGGAGCGGGAATAGAGCTTTGAAAATCGGGCTTGTTGACGAAATTGGTGGTCTCAGGGACGCAATAAAAGGCGCTGCCGGGCTTGCAGGTCTCGAAACATACTCAATAAGAGAATTACCTCCTGTTGAAGATCCGTATACCAGGCTCCTGAAACAGCTTAGTGGAGAGATCAGGCTGAACCTTCTGAAAAAGGAACTGGGTGAATCATTCAGGCTTTATAATGAACTTATGGAAATCAGGGATTTGGCCGGAATCCAGGCCAGGCTGCCATATTTCATCGAGATCCATTAATTTATGCAAAAAAGAAGGAGCATATTTCTTTATCCGCTTTCTCTTGTGTATGGTTTAATTACGGGTATCAGGAATTTCCTGTATAACGCAGAAATTCTTAAATCCCATGAATTTAAAATACCTGTTATCTGTGTAGGTAACCTTGCAGTCGGAGGTACCGGCAAAACACCGCATACTGAATATCTTATCGAACTGCTCAGGGAGAATTTCAATGTCGCAGTTCTCAGCAGGGGCTATAAACGGGAAACCCGTGGTTTCCTGATTGCCGGAAAAGTCTCACTGACGGAGGATATCGGCGATGAACCAATGCAGATGTTGCGAAAATTTCCGGAAATAACTATTGCTGTTGACAGGAGGAGAGTACATGGTGTCAATGAGATCCTGAAAGGAAAACCGGACACGAACGTAATAATACTTGATGATGGGTTTCAGCACAGAAGTATAACTCCGGGTTTTTCAATTCTCCTTTCCGCCTATGAAAGGCTGATGATAAATGATCATATGCTGCCATATGGCAACCTGAGGGAAAGCATCGGCAATATGAGAAGGGCTGATATAATTCTGATAACCAAGTCTCCGGAAACAATATCCCCTATCCAGCGGAGGCTTGTAGTAAAGGATATCGGTAAGGCTCCCTATCAGAACCTCTATTTCACTTCGATAACTTATAAAAAACCCTTGCCTGTGTTTGATGACACAGATCCTGAAGATGATATAATATCAACGGCTAATGCAGGGGATCGTGGTATCGTCCTTGTTACAGGTATTGCAAATCCTGAACCGCTTTCAGAGTATCTTCATAATAAGGCCGGGGAGATGATAAGCCTGTCATTCAGCGATCATCACCGGTTTGATAAAAATGATATTGAAAAGATCAAGGAGGCATGGAACTCGCTTAAATCTTTCCGTAAGTACTTAATAACCACAGAAAAAGATGCTGTCAGGTTGCGGGAATTTACTAATTTTGCAGAACCTTTCCGCGCGGCATTTTATTATATCCCTGTTGGAATACATTTTTTAAATGACGACCAGGAAGAGTTTGATAATCTGATAATTGATTATGTTAGAAAAAATAAGCGAAACAACAGAATTTCTTAAGGGAAAAGAAATTGTTCATCCTGATGCCGGGATAATCCTTGGTACCGGTCTTGGCGGACTGACCGCAAAAATCGAAAACCGGATTGAAATAGATTATAAGGATATCCCCAATTTCCCCGTTTCTACTGTGGAAGGGCATGAGGGCAAGCTTATTTATGGTGATTTCGGCCGTAAGAAAATCGTAGCCATGAAGGGACGCTTCCATTATTATGAAGGATATAGCCTGGAGAAGGTAGCATTCCCCGTAAGGGTACTGAAATATCTCGGCATTAAATGTCTGTTTCTTTCCAATGCTGCCGGCGGAGTTAATCCCGCCTTCCGGATCGGTGATATCATGATAATTACCGATCATATAAGCCTGTTGCCCAATCCTTTGATCGGAAAGAACGATGATCGAATAGGACCACGTTTCCCGGATATGGGGGAAGCTTACGATAAATATCTTATCAAAAAAGCCCTGGTGATCGCGCAGGATCTTAAGATCAGGATACATAAAGGAGTTTATCTCGCTACCAGCGGTCCCACTTTTGAGACACCTTCCGAATACAAGTATTTCAGGATCATTGGTGCCGATGCTGTAGGAATGTCGACAACTCCCGAAGTAATTGTAGCCCGTCATATGGGTCTGCCATGTTTTGCAGTAAGCATTATCACAGATCTTGGCGTTGAGGGTAAAATTGAATATACAACCCACGAATCAGTCATGCTGGAAGCTGCCAGAACCGAAGACCGCATGACGTCAATCATGACAGAGATGATTGCAACTCTTTAGTTATTTTTACCACAAAGGGACACAAAGTGCAACACAAAGGAACACGAAGTATTAAACAATTACGCGTTTTATCCCTTCTTTAAGGTGCAATTCATTGAAATTTACCAGCAAACCTAATTTGCATCCTGACAACTTCAGATAAGTTAGTATTTGCGCCATATGGATTTCAGCCAATGCTTCCACAGATTTGATTTCAACTACCACACAATTTTCAACTAATAAATCAATCCTGTATCCCGCTTCAAGTTTTACCTTTTTATATATGAGTGGTAAAGGTTTTTGTTTTTCAACTTTTAAACCGGATTCTACCAATTCATAAAATAGACATTCAGTATATGCATTTTCAAGCAATCCCGGACCTAATGCTGTGTGTACCAGGAATGAGCAATCCAAAATTTCTTTAAAGATTTTTTCTCTATCCATAGTTATTATCTTTGATTTTACCTTTGTGTTACTTTGTGAATACCTTAGTGTTCCTTTGTGGTTAAAAACAATTTAATTAAAATCATATTTTATCTTCTTATCACTGTGCAGACTTTTTTCCAGAATTTTGTTTTTCCTTTATCATTATATAATTCTGTCAGAATAATGTATATACCTGTTTTCACCAGGATGCCATCATCAGCTGTCCCATCCCAGACAACAGATGCTCCATTTTCAGCAAACAGATTTTCAGCGATCCTTCTTATATAGGTTCCTGTCTCATCAAAAACGGTCACAGTCACCACATTTCCCGGACCTGAAAAATTCAGATCAATAACAAGAAGATCCTCATATCCGTCATTGTCAGGAGATATTTTTCCGGATGAAAATACTATCTGATCATCCTCCAGTCTCGTCTGCCTGTAAATAGAATTCTCAACACCCGGAGTGCCCCATCCGGAATTTTCTGATGCAGAATGCCAGTTCAGCCGGTTATCCGATGCAACCTGGGGTCTGATTTTTTCAAGCGAAATCCCTTCCTTCCCGGCAAGAAGTGAATAATGCATTTCATCGCTGTAAATGACTTCATCAATAAGATCCAGCTCCCGGTTCAAAAGGAGCAAATGTCCCTTGTCATCAGGCATTGACGGGAGTGACCGGGTATTGAAGATACTTTCCGCATCAGAGGTAAAATACCTGTTTATCACCTTATCAGGGTGGGTGGTTACAACATAAAATGTTCCCGGAATAAAACATCTCGGTTCGTCGGAAACCTGTTGTATCTCTGAAGTGTCGCCAGTTTCATCTATTGAAGCCAGATGAAGACGCGAGACATCTATTATTTTATCAGAACAATTATAAAGTTCAATATAATCAGGATCATCCTGTAATGGATTGAATAACAGCTCATTAAATACAACATCTCCCTTAATTGCTTTCTGCGGAATGCCAAACCTGAAACTGTTCCTGCCAATTGAGTTACCTGCAAAATCAGTAATTTCACCGGATAAGTGTAATGTATACACTTGTCCCTGAACAAGGGACCTGGCACTTTCAATTGTGAACCGGCGGTACAGAGGATCGTCAGATGAAACGGAAATTACAGGATTATCTCCTACTGTTATTCTTCCCATTTCCCCGGTCATACTTAGCACTGTTTCCGATAATTGTATATTGATTGTAATGCTGTCAAAAGGAAATACATTCTGAATTCCATAAAAAATATCATCCTTATTATTTCGTGAGACTGAATTAATTTTTCCCGGAGTACCTCCCTTTCCTGAATATGATGCTTCCCAGTTTCCGGCAGTAAAAAAAGGAAAGTCATCATCAATAATCTCAAGCGACCACCCTCCTTCCTCCTTCAGTTTATTTCCATACCACCCTGATGAATATTCCAGGCCATGTATAAGGTTTCCCAGACTATCATAAAGCACAACCATCTTCCCGTCATCTGTAAGTGTCGGAAATGATTTTATTCCGGTCGTCTTTCCATATTCCCGAAAAAATACTGTATCAGCAACTGAACACAGGATCAGGTAATCTTCCGGCATTATAATAATGTCAGGAAAAAGTACAGACTGATCCTCCACCATAAGAATCCACTTCTTCAGATTAAATGGAAATTCGCTCCTGCTGGTAATTTCAAGATATTCCTTTCCGGGAAGCCCTACGGCAGGCAGCGGATCGGCCATGATCTCTGAAATTACCACATCTCCTGCTTCAGCCCATACAGGGGTGAAACTTACATTGACATCATTTGCACAATTACCAAGCCTGTCGCATAAGTTATTTATAATCAGACTGTTCGGTGTTTTATTGTTAAAATTACCGGCAAATTCCAAACTGAAGATTTTTTCTGTTTTCCTTGTAACATTTGCTACCTGATTGCCGGCATCAGATGGCTGGAAATTTGAACGCAGCAAGATGTCATCAGAGGGTTCTTCATTTAAAATTAATTCAAGGGATTTCATCCCTGTAACCTTGCATCCGGTGATTTCCGGGGGTTCTACATCCTCATAAAACACACCTTCAATTTTCAGATCATCCAGCCAGAGCAGCCTGTCGCGCGTGGATGAATACCTGTAATTCAGCACAAGCCAGGATGCATTGAATAATTCATAATCAGAGCTCCGGGCAGTACAGATCAGATTGTTGTCAGGATCATATAATGAAATGCTCCAGAGACCGGATTCCGTCCTTTCAACGAATATTCCGGCAGCTTCGGCGATGCCTATGTCGTTCTGCCAGTTAAGCGGACAGGTAATTACCACGGATGCTGAACCTTTCTTTATTTTCCAGAGTCTCAGGGAATCATCATATCCTGAAAGATTGACCCCTATGGCGAATCCGTTAGGAGCTGCTTCTCCGGCAAAAGAAACCGGATCTATATCCGACATCAGGTAAACAGCCCAGTTATTCGATGCCGATGGATCATAACTATGCTTTATCAGGAATTCCCATCTTGTAAGACCTTCATCCGGGTGAAGGTCTGTCAGCGGAAGACCGATATAATCGGAGCCGGATGAAGAATTGTCAAACACATGATGAAGAGAAAATTTACCGGTTATGCTTGCAGTGGTATCTGCCTTCCAGTGTCCTTTAACTCCCTGGATCCATTTATCGGCAGTGCCGGTTTCGAAGTTTTCGAATATCTGGCCGTATGCCATAACAGGCATAAACATTGCCAGTAAAATAACTTTCTTCATGCAGCGCGACGAAATGAAAAAAAAAGTTAATTTTGACCGTTTTTAACGTATAGTAAAAATAGACAATTACTTTAATTATTCAAATTTAAAATTATGAAGACAGCTGTTGTCGGAGCAACCGGGATGGTTGGCCGCGTAATGATGAAAGTCCTTGAAGAGAGAAATTTCCCGGTTTCACAACTGATCCCTGCCGCCTCTGAGAAATCGATTGGTAAAGAGCTCATTTTCAAGGGTGAACCTGTTAAGGTTGTAAGCGTCATGGAGGCTGTCGAAGCAAAGCCGGTGTTCGCAATTTTTTCCGCCGGTGCATCAACATCAAAGGAATGGGCTCCGTTGTTCGCCAAGAACGGGACTATTGTAATTGATAATTCCTCTGCATGGCGGATGGACAAGAACGTTCCGCTTATCGTTCCTGAGATCAACAGCCATGTCCTGAAAAAAGGCGACCGGATAATCGCCAATCCCAATTGTTCCACCATTCAGATGGTAATGGCGCTGGCACCCCTTCACAGAAAATATAAGATCAAACGGCTGGTTATTGCCACATATCAGTCTGTCACCGGGACAGGTGTCAAGGCTGTTACGCAGATGGAAAACGAAAGAAAAGGCATTAAAGGAGAAATGGCTTATGCGCATCCCATTGACATGAATTGTTTCCCTCACGGTGGTACATTCCAGCATGACGGATATACCACAGAAGAACAGAAGCTTCTTGATGAAACACGGAAAATATTTGAGGACCAGACAATTCAGGCAACTGCTACAGTTGTGAGGATTCCGGTTGTGGGCGGACACTCGGAAGCAGTGAATGTTGAATTTGAGAAGGATTTCAATATTGATGATGTCATATCCCTCATCAGCAATTTCCCTGGTGTGGTTGTTTATGATAATCCGGCCGAGAACAAATACCCGATGCCGATCCTCTCCCATAACAGGGACGAGGTTTTCGTGGGAAGGATAAGAAGGGATCTGTCAAGAGAAAAATGCCTTAACCTGTGGATCGTTTCTGATAATATCCGCAAGGGCGCCGCAACAAATGCAATCCAGATTGCAGAGTATATGGTGGAGAAGAAACTTTATTAGTATTCATGTACTCATCCCCCCAACCCTCTTCTCTGCTAAAGCAAAGAAGGAGGAGTAATTCTCCTATATTACTGAATATCAATTATTAAACGGATGACCTTCCCCCTCTTTGTTTCAGCAAGGGGGAATCCTGAGCGGAGCGAAGGAAGGGGGTGAGTACGTGAACATTAGATGGCTTGGGGGTCGTCGAATAGAAAATTATTGTAGGGATATCTCTTTATATGTATCTTCTTCACCTCTTCATAAAGTAATTTGCGCAGTTCCTCAATATTCTCCCTTGTTTTTGCTGAGATGAACACTGTCGGATGATTCCTGTCATTGGCCATCCATGTTTTCTTAAGATCGGACAGGGAACAATTCTCTCTTCCTGCCGGGGTCAGATCATGTTCATCCTTACGAGTATAGGAGAAAGCATCTATCTTATTGAAAATAAGGATTGAAGGTTTGTCTGATGATTTAAGGTCCATGAGCGTTTCGTTGACAACTTTTACCTGCTCCTCAAATCCCGGGTGAGAGACATCAACAATGTGGACAAGAAGATCGGATTCTCTTACCTCATCCAGAGTTGATTTGAATGATTTTACCAGATCAACCGGAAGCTTACGGATAAACCCGACAGTATCGGACATAAGGAACGGCAGGTTGCTGATAACGACTTTTCTGACAGTGGTATCCAGGGTTGCAAAAAGCTTGTTTTCTGCAAAGACATCCGATTTGCTGAGAAGGTTCATTATTGTGGATTTCCCGACATTGGTATAGC
>CAZLCF010000065.1:0-13362 GCA_964557905.1 uncultured Rikenellaceae bacterium
AAGGAAAAGGTTTTCAAATTGTTTATGAGGTAGAAGAAGTCATGCGGTCTTGCAGTCTTGCAGTCTTGCAGTCTTGCAGTCTTGCAGTCTTGCAGTCTTGCAGTCCTGCAGTCCTGCGGTCCTGCGGTCCTGCGGTCAATTAGTTAACGATTAAATTAGTATATTTATGGATGGAAGACTTATTGAAAACCGTATCAATTTATACCAATAAAATATGAAGAAGACTGTTTTTTCCATTTCGCTGATAGTGCTGATATCATGCAGTCAGCAAAAGCCTCAGCCGGCCGTTACTGTTAATAATTTCACAGCAGAAGGAAAAAATGTAACTGTTTATACCACAGCTGACAGCACTTCCTACCGGCTGACTCCTACAGAGAAGCTTCAGTTCTCGGTACTGGAAAGAACCTCAGAAAGAGATATTTACATTTTTGCTGATCCTTCCAGAACATTTCAAACCATGCTTGGAATTGGTGGTGCACTGACAGATGCAGCTGCTGAGACATTTGCAAAACTTCCAGAAATAAAACAGGAAGAATTGTTACAGGCATATTATGATCAAGAGAAAGGGATCGGTTACACCCTTGCAAGGACTAATATCAACAGCTGTGATTTTTCAAGCGGGAGCTATATCTATGTTGATGAAGGCGATAAGGAGCTGACATCATTCAACATAGATCACGACAGGCAATATAAGATCCCGTTGATAAAAAGGGCGCTTGATGCAACAGGCGGCAAACTGACATTGTTTGCAAGTCCGTGGAGCCCGCCTGCATTTATGAAGGATAACAACGACATGCTTCACGGCGGCAAGCTGAAACCTGAGTTTTACCAGTCATGGGCTACCTACTATACAAAGTTTATAAAGGAGTATGAGAAAGAGGGAATACCAGTATGGGGAATATCAATCCAGAATGAACCAATGGCCACACAGACCTGGGAGTCATGTATTTATTATGCTGAAGATGAGAGAGATTTTCTTAAGAATTTTCTCGGCCCGACAATGGAAAAAGAAGGACTGGCAGATAAGAAGATAATTGTGTGGGATCATAACCGTGACCTGATAGTGCAGAGGGCACAGGCTATCTTCAACGATTTAGAAGCCTCAAAATATGCGTGGGGGATGGGATTTCACTGGTATGAGGACTGGACCGGGGGTCAGCAGATGTATGGCAATGTAGGACTCGTCCATAATACTTATTCCGATAAGAACCTGTTATTTACAGAGGGTTGCCACGGACCATTTAACAGCGACCGGTATTATTTCTGGGGACTCGGCGAAGAATATGGAATTTCAATGATCAATGATTTCAATAATGGAACTGTCGGATGGACAGACTGGAATATCCTGCTTGATGAGACAGGCGGGCCAAATCACGTCGGGAATTTCTGCTTCGCTCCTGTGCATGCTGACACAAAAACCGGAGATCTGATCTATACAAATTCATATTATTATATCGGGCATTTCTCAAAATTCATACGTCCCGGAGCAAAAAGAATTGTATGTGCTTCGAGCCGAAGCCAGTTATTGACAACAGGTTTTATAAATGAAGACGGGAGTATAGCAATTGTCGTGCTGAATCAGGGTAACAGAAAACTGACATATAATTTATGTTTCGGCCTTAATAAAGTGGAGGTCACCAGTTTACCTCATTCAATCCAGACTCTGGTAATTTAACCCGTGTCTTTTTCTTTATCTTTGATACAAATCTCCAGGTCAAATGTTTCAAAAAGACTATATACTTCGGATGATTGAAATGATCGGTGACCTGATCGCAGGAATCCTTGGATTGATAAAAAAAGGAGATCTCAATAAAGCATCAGAGGAGATCAGTAAGATATATTATGATGTACTCAGGGAGGATTCCTCCTTTTTCAGGGAAATACCTGAGGAGGATCTGACGCACAAGCTGCTGCAGGAGCATAATTATACCAATGGCCATCTCGAAATCCTGGCTGAGCTTTCTAATGCGGAAGCCGAGCTTGAACTGGCTATGGGAAACAATAAGGGAAGCCTGGAGTTCTCCAGGAAATCATTGATACTCTTTGAATTTATAGATAATGAGCAAAAAACTTACTCATTTGAAAGAGATAAGAAGATGACTCAGATCAGGAAGAGAATTGAGATGTTGAAGGAAACATAGTCTTGCAAGTCTTGCAAGTCGTACGATCTTAAGAATCTTTTATTGAGTAATTCATAAGAATTTATTCTACAAAACTGACTCCGGCTTTTTTACCGGTTTCGCGGATATAATCAGCTGCCAGCTTATAATCTTCCTGGGTTTCAAGATGCTCAAGCATTATCGGGATATCCCTGATCCTGCTTGCCTCCTGTAAAAGAACAGAATAATCAAGTGTACCCAGTCCAGGTCTTCGTTCTTCCAGATGAACTGTCAATTTTGGAAGAATAATGATATCTTTTGCATGTACAGATTTTATAAACGGACCCAGCTTGGCAAAGCATTCTTTTATAAATTCACCGTTCCTATAATATCTCTGGGGACTTGAGATCATATTCACCGGATCGAGGTGTGCTGCAAACTGTTTTCGGTCAATGGCTTTTATCAGTTCCAGATATGAGTCAGGCGAATCAGGAAGCATATACGGCATCGGTTCGAGGGTATAAAAAGCAATTACAGGTTTAACCTGGTCGATGATGGTCCTGACTGTTTCAACTATCAGGGTAAATGTCTCCTTTGTATAGTTCTCCGCATATGGTCCGTCCCATATTTCACCTCGTGCCCCGGATATATTCACACAGCAATGTGCACCAATCTCATCGGCAAGCCTCAGTGTGTCGACATTCTTTTTAATTGCCGCTTTCCTTACTGTTTCGTCAGGGTCGAGTGGATTATTCCAGACTCCTGCTTCAGCAATCAGGATGTCATTCTTTTTTGCTTCTGTTCTGAATGATTTTATAAGTTCCGCCGGCGCGCCAGGCTGAACCGGACAATATGCAGCACTGTACCCTAAAGATTTCATGGCTTTAACCCATTCGCCCGGATCAATAAAACTGCCCTGAACAGGACCACCAAGTCTGACAGGATATCCGGTCATATTACTTCCCCCTGCTTTTAATACCGACGGCCCTACGACAAGACTTGCTGATATTATTGCGCTGGTTTTGATAAAATTTCGTCTGTTGAATTTCATTTTCATATCCTGATTAGTAATACCTGCCGATATATTTATTCTCTACAACCAGTTTTTTCATTGCCTGCGGATTAATTGTATCCTGTTTTTTGTAAATTATTTTACCTCCCGGTTCAACTAAAAGTGTGTATGGCAGTCCACCCTGCCAGTCAGGATCTACTGCTTCAATCATCTGATATACATCATCCTTATTGAAAATGTAGTTTTTATTTGAGGCTTCCTTTGTCTTCAGGAATTTAAGGACATCCGCTTTCCTTTCAGGCTTATCGGCACTTATGGAAATAAATTCGAAAGCCCGTCCGCGGTACATGCGGTCAATGATGACCAGATCAGGAAATTCCGTTATACACGGACCGCACCAGGTTGCCCAAATATTTATTAACCTCAGCTTGTCAGATGATGAGTTTTTAATCAAGTCCTTAATCCCCTGAACATCTATATCTTCCAGTGTAACAGGCAGTTCAGACCATTGCTTGTAAAGTTTTTTTGTATATTCGTCCTTCCATGACCATTTAATGGAGCACCCGAATACTTTTGTTACCGGATTTTTTACTGGTTCCCCAGCGAGTACTGCATCAATTGCATTTCTTATATCCTCACCTTTCCCGGTACCTGGTTTTTCTGATCCGTCAACTCTTCCGGCATATCTGAGAACCCTGTCCCTGTCAAAAACAAAACAATGCGGTGTTGCAACAGGTCCATAGGCCAGTGCGGTCTTCTGCTCATCACCATCGTATAAATAAGGAAATGTAAATCCTTTATCCACTGCACGGATTTTCATTTCATCGAAGCTGTCTCCCATATCGGAATATCCCAGTTCCGAAAGGTTTAATCCGTTTACGGAGTTTGGTGATATCATCACGACATCAACACCTTTCGGTTTACAGTCCTTTGCCAGGGCAATAATCCGATCCTCATAAGCCTGGGCAGTAGGACAGTGGTTACAGCTGAAAATGATAACCAGAACAGGAGCTTTTTTAAAATCTTTCAGGCTGTAGCTTTTTCCATCCACATCCGGAAGATTAAAATCAGGCGCTTTTGAGCCAATTGCCAGAGTTTCAGGTTCGGGATGAACCGTCTGGGGAAAAATCCTGCCAGTATTAAACAGAACCAGCAGTAGTATTAATGATATTTTAGATGATTCTTTCATGGTTTGATCTGCGTATCAATATTTAGTTCAAATATATTTTCTTTTTCCTGATATAATCCCTGATATTGAAAACGAGAGATAATACCATTGCTGCCAGAAAGGCATATAGTGTTATGTTATCAATCATTGAGGCGTCAAAATTGAGTCCGGTGATTCTGTCAGCCAGGTATTTGACATAGGAATTCGGGAGATCTGTTTTCCCCAGCTTATAAAGGATATCAAAATGCCAGTCAGTAAACGGACAATAACCTAAAACTCCTGCTATCAGTCCAAGGAACAACCATGAAGCCCCTGTCAGAGAAAGAGTAATAAGGTTGGCAATCCTGGTTTTTTTCCATATCCATCCGAAAAGGTTAAAAATGATCAAAGAAGTATGGAAAACAACGAAGAATATATCAAGGATACGATAGATCATTTAGTTCAGCGTTCAGAGTTCAGGGTCTTGGGGTCCAAATCCTGAATTCGCCGCTGCAGTGAAGCATGGCCATCAGGTATAGTAATCCATCATAATATCTCTCATTGAATGCGGACGGTATTGGTGTATTCCACAGTGCTTCAGTGAATTCCCTGGCAAGTGGATGTGTTGCAGCCAGGCTTACTACTGCATTTGTCGCTATAAGCCCTTTGGCATGATTATTATCAAGAAGCTGTCCATCGAGTGTGTATTGTGTTCCATAGGAATCCATTCCCTGTGAGGCAAAAAATGACTGTATCCTGTTGCTTAATTCCGGCTGGCGTTGATCCCTATGCCACCATGACCAGTCGACTGCCCAGTTCATCTGTGTCCGGCGTGCATCGAACGAAAAATTCCCTGAACGTCTGTTCCGTAGGGTGGTATATGGTGTACCATCGAAATTGGCATAATCGGGAGCAAGCCCTGTTTCAGGATTTGTTGTTTTTATGAAGAAATTGCGGCTGGTATCCGCAGCGGCAGCCCAGAATGATCTGTCAGCCTCCGGACCCCACCTTGCCCATAACTCATAAAAAGCAGGCAGATGATATGATGGGTCCGTAAAATGATAGCTGTCGGTATTTGGTACGAACCGGATCATTACAGCTTCCTCATTTACCATATTATGAACTGTCCTGGGACCGAATTTTGTTTGTCCGGTTTTCAGTGAATGGTGTCTTATTGCAGAAAGGATTTTATCAGCCCAGGCTTTATAGTTATAGATCCCATCTCCGTCTCCCCAGCGTCCTGATGCAAAGTAAAGTGCCATAACCATATATTCTTCACCGTCTGGTGCCGGTGTTTCAGAGTTTGGAGTGCCATCGCGCTTCAAGGACCATGAGAAGTATCCCTCTGAAGGATGTTCCGGTGAACTTACATACATATAGGTCATTGCCCAGTTCCAGATGGCGTCGAACTCAGCTTTTTTATCCATCTGAACAGCTATCATCATTCCATACGATATTCCCTCACTTCTGATATCATTATGAAGGACATCGCTGACATATGCTAATGGACCATTTTCATTCCGGCCAACCTCAAAATAAACAGCCTGGGTTGCTGAATCTCCATGGAATAACTGTTGGAAAGCAGCTTCGTTCCTGGCAGAGATATCTTTCTTCGAGTGGCCGTTTTCAAGAAACAGGTTCCGGTAATTCCCGGTATAAAATGCGCCTTCCAGGCTTAAATTTTTCTGCCCGCAGGCATCGTGAAGCGGAAACAAACAAAAAATTAAACTAAACAACTTCAATTTTATCATGATTTTATTAATAGAAATAGTAATCCATTCTGTATGGAGTGCTGTTGTACCCTTTCTCATTCTTTTTTTAACTTTACTATTCAAAGTTACCTTAAATACCGGATCATGAAAAAAAATCTTTATACAGCCGGATTTCTCCTGGGACTGATATTTTTTGTATCAGCGCTTAGCGGTCAGGTCAAAGAACCTTCCAGTGCGGTGAAAATCTTTGTTTCCGAACCGAAACCAATGTACCTGATGACGTACGATCACGGAGGACTTGTCCTTTGGGGTACTGATCATTTCGCAAAATATCTTCAAAGCGCTGTTGACTGGCTCATTCTATATCCAGGATTTAAGATTGGACTTGATAATGAAGCCTATACATATGATTATCTGACTCTGCATGATACTGTTTTACTGGAAGAGTTAAGAGGCTATCTTAAGAAATACCAGGGAAGGTTTGGAATTGGAACCTGTACATATGGTCAGCCTTTATCACAATTTATTAATGAAGAATCCAATATCCGCCAGATAGGATATGCGATTGAAACTGATCAATCAGTATTTCATTACAGACCAACTGTCTACCTTATGAGTGAACATGCCATGCACAGCCAGATTCCTCAGATACTTAACGGATTCGGATTTAAAGGAGCTATTATGCGCACTCATTTTATGATGTATGGGTACAATCCGACTTACAAATCGGCAAATGGATGGTGGATTGGCATGGATGGCTCACGTATTCCGGCTATTCCAACCTATAAGGGAGAAGGAAGCGGTTTTGGCTGGGTTACCGAGGATAACCTCATCCTGACACGTTATCCGGGCCCGGAATGCAATGAACCTCTCGAAGAATTCAGGAAAAAATTCTCCCATATTGATCCATTGCTGGCAACACGTGCTGATGATTCTGGCTTGCGGCAGGAGGGCCTGGTAAAAGAGTATGAAGGCAAACCAGGATTCAGATGGCTCCTGGCAGATGAAATATTTGAGATATTTCCTACACCTCAGGATGAATATAAAACGACACCGGACGATTTTCATGTACGGATGCCCTGGGGTTATTGCGGCAATGAAATATGGAATATGTCGCGAGAAGCTGAAATAAAAATACTGACTGCAGAAAGAATTGCTGCACTGGAATCATTATCAGGCGGTAATGACCATGAAAAAGAATTAAGGGAATCATGGAAGAATCTTCTGGTAGCCCAGCATCATGATATCCAGATATGCGGCATCCTGGAAGACTCACGAAGATTTCTTCCCGCATCGATCAATTTGTCAGACAGTGTGATAAAGTCATCGATGGATTATTTTTCCTCCCAAATGAAGGGAGGCAATCTCGGGCAGATAACCATTTTTAATCCGTTATCCTGGTCACGAAATGAATTGATCAATGCCATTGTTCTGCTTCCGGATAACATTAAAAACTTTGAAATAAGGAACGGAAATGAAACGGTTCCTTTTGAAATAGTTTCATATGATCATAATGCCGGTAAAAACAGATCCCGGATAAACCTTTTAATCCAGGCTGAAGTTCCAGCTTTGACATTTCAATCACTGTCAATAGTTAAAACTCCATGGCAGCAGAAAAACGCGCAAGAAATAGAATTTGATAAGCAAAATCTAATAATAACCACTCCTTACTGGATAATAAGTCTTGAAAAGGATGGAGGGATTTCTTCAATAACAAGCCGTTCTTCCGGCAGACAGCTGTTAGAGAACAGGCGAAGTGGATATTTCGCAGGTGTAATTAATGGAGAGTCAGTTGAATCATCAGGGAAATGGCAAATTGATTCTGCAACGTTAAGCAACAATCAGCTGTCGCTGTTTGAAACAGGGAATATTGGTCTGATTCCTTATCGGCTCGAAATGAAGCTGAACAGCTTTTCTCCCAGGATAGATCTTACAGCAAGATTTATGTTCAATGAAGAAAAAATAGGACGATTAAGTGATGATAAGCGTGAAATCGCCTCTGCTTTCCTTCATGAAGAAAAATTAAGATACAAGATATTTCCTGCCCTCGGAATAGGAACCACAGGTGTTCGTGATCTTCCATTTACTGTTGCTGAAACAGAAGATAAATATATTGAAGGCAATTACTGGACAGCTCTTGCTGACGGACATTCAGGTATCGCAGTTTTCAACAGGGGAAACATGGGTTCGGTTTATGAACCTGATGGAGGATTCTCAGTACCTCTCGCATATTCTATGTATTATGTCTGGAAAACGGTAATCCTGAAAGGGAATTTTATGTACGAATTCTCTTTGTACCCTTTCGAGGGGAAGTGGAATGAAGCTGATCTGCACAGGAAGGCCTTGGAATACTCTTTTGCCTGTGTAACAAATGTTTCGGAAAAGGGAACCGGCAAATCAGGAAACCATGTACAACTGTTTAATATCTCATCCTCTGATGTAATTCTTTCAGCTTTATATACGGTGAACAGAAAACCATTGATCAGGTTCTATGAATCACAAGGTACGGAAGGCGAGTTGAACCTGCATTACCTTCAGGGACCGGATGACTTTATTGAAGCAGATCTCCTTGGTAATGAAACAGGAAAAAGCAATTCTCCGGTTACGTTCAATCCCTGGCAAATAAGAACCCTGATAATAGGGAAGAGCAACCGCAGGGAATAATACTTCGTATCTATTTTACTGTCTTGTCCGGTTCCCGTCCAAGACTTTCGTACAGCCCTTTCCTGCCGGCTTTGTCGTTTGTAAGAATCCCGCTGGCAAATTTTGCCACCTGTTCTGCAACAGCACGCGGGACGACAACCACACCATCACCGTCAGCAACAACGATATCTCCCGGACAAACCAGCACTCCTCCTATTGATACCGGACGATTCACCGATTCAATTTCATTTCTTCCAGGACGAATACCCCTGCCTTTTTTCCTCAGATAAAGGGGAACTTCCTCGAGGCCGATCTCATCGGTATCCCTGGCTCCTGCATCCGTAACGACTCCTACAGCTCCCAGTCTGTACCAGTTCAGAATATTATTTGAACCTATCGATCCGATATCCTTATCCTCAATATCATCGATGACAATAGCTGTTCCCGGTCTGATTAGCGGTGTAAATGCTTCAGTGGATATCGTGCTGTAGAAATTGCTTTCCCATTTTGAAAAGTCTTCTCCCGGTGCAGGCAGGGCAGGTCTTTGAGTCGGGACATACCGCACCGTAACAGCGATACCCCTGAAAACGTGCTTAAAATCCTTAGGATCAATCCAGGAGGCATGTATTTCAGGGCTGACCAGTCCCGTACCGGGTAAGCCTGCCATATCAAGTCCGTCAGATACATCTGCCACCCGAAGGTTCTTATAAAGTTCAAGTATCCTGGCATCATCTTCAGCAGAATAGGTTCTGGTTTCTATTAAATTCATTCCTTTAGCAAGTGCCTCTTTATCTGTAACTTGAGCATTAATGTCAGTGAATAATGCTGCAGTCAGAAACACACAAATGAAAATCAGTTTTTTCATGCTATAATAATTTTGATGTTTATGCTAAATTACACTTTTCAATTAGAATAAATATTCTACTTTTGATATCATAAAAAGACTCAATGCATCATAGCTGGGTACTCGAATACAAAATAAAAGTCAACCGCTCCGGACTTTGTTGAACAGCAGGAGGAAAATCCTTTTCCCTATTTCATTTATTTCAATCTGATCAGATAAGATTGAGGTCTTATTATGTACAGCAAATTCAAATCAATAATATAATAGAAATCATGGAAAAATTAATAATAACCGGTTCAAACCTGACGATAAATGATGTTGTCAATGTTGCCCGCTACGGCCAGAAAGTAGAGCTTCATCCGGATGCACGTATTAGAATAAACGAGTGTCGTGCGATGCTTGAGAGGAAGATTGTCGCACACGAAATAATGTATGGTGTAAATACCGGTATCGGGGAATTTTCGGAGATCGTTCTTAATGATGACCAGATAAAAGACTTCCAGAAGTATCTCGTTTACAATCACGCTGCTGGTATAGGTGAACCCGCGTCAATCGAGACAGTAAGGGGTGCTATTCTGGGCAGGATAAATGTCCATGCCCATGGCAACTCCGGAAACCGTCTTGAAATTACCGAGACATTTGTTGAGATGCTGAACAAGGGTCTCACGCCGTATGTATGCCAGAAGGGATCTGTGGGAGCTTCAGGTGATCTGGCTCCGATGTCCCAGATTGCTCTTCTTCTCCTGGGTGAAGGACAGGCATATTATAAAGGTGAACTTCTCGACGGTAAAGTTGCCATGGACAGGGCAGGTATCCAGATTCCGGGGCTGCTTGCACGCGACGGGCTGGCTGCAATAAACGGATCGAACGTGCTGACAGCGATGAGCGCCATCTGGCTGGTTGACGCCAACAACTGGCTGAAACAGGCTGAGATAGCAGCATCAATGTCACTCGAAGCCCTCAAAGCAAATATGAAGCCTTACACTCCCCTGCTGCACGAAGTAAGAGGATTTAAAGGGGCTGTAAGGAGCGCCAATGCAATCAATAAATGTATTTCAGGCGGTGACCTGAAAGAAGGAAGAGTCAAATCAAAAGTGCAGGATGCATACTCAATGAGATCAACACCACAGGTGATTGGTGCTGCTCATGATATGCTCGCTTATGCCCGCAGCCAGGTGGAAATTGAACTGAACGGCGTCGGTGATAATCCGATATTCTTCCCTGAAAAGAACCTCACGCTGTCAGGAGCCAATTTCCAGGGATCGCCTGTTTGCGTTCCGATGGATATGGCAGGTGCCAGTATAACAATGGTGAGCGTTATGTCGGAAAGAAGGATGAACAGACTAAATAATCCTGCTCTTAGTGTAGGACTGCCGGATTTCCTTACAAAGGGCGCAGGTATGTTTTCAGGAATGATGCTTAGCCAGTATACTGCTGATATGCTGATAGTTGAACAAAGGATCCTGTCAGTTCCTGCATCAATACAATCTATTCCCGCTGCTGCCGACCAGGAAGATTTTGTTTCGATGGGAATGAATACCGCGATAAAAAATAACCAGATCCTTGAATGTGCATATGGAGTTCTTGGAATAGAATATATGGCGGCTGCTCAGGCTCTGGACTTCAGGAAGGAAGAGTACAAATTCGGCAAAGGAGTGCAGAAAGCCAAGGATGTCATAAGAAAACATGTTGATTTCCTGGACATTGACAGACCTCTCTATCCGGATCATACGGTAATGAGAGAGCTTGTCAGATCGTGTGAGATTCTTCATGAAGTAGAAAAAGAGGTGGGAAGCCTTGAATAATTTTTTTATTTTTACTTACTAACCAAAACGTCACAACCATGTTACGTAAAATCTTTGTTCTCTTAGCTTTACTCGCGACAGTAACTGCGAATGGCCAGACTAAATACACACCAGCTCCTGAAAACCTGAAAGCCAGGGAATGGTTCCGGGATGCAAAATTCGGATTATTCATTCACTGGGGAGTATATAGTGTTCTTGGTGACGGTGAATGGGTTATGAATAACCGGAGGATTGATAAACAGACATATCAAAAGTTGCCTGCTTTCTTCAATCCCATTGATTATAACCCGAAAGAGTGGGTGGCAATGGCAAAAGCCGCAGGCATGAAATATATCACAATAACCAGTAAGCACCACGACGGATTTGCAATGTTTGATTCAAAGCTTACAGACTGGGATATTGTCGACCGCACACCTTATAAAAAGGACGTTCTGAAGATGCTTGCCGAAGAATGCAGGAAAGAGGGAATCAAACTCTTCTTCTATCATTCTCAGCTCGACTGGTATCAGGAGAATTATTACCCGCGTGGCGGTACCGGTCAGACAGCAGGACGTCCTGAACAGGGCGACTGGTATAAATATCTTGATTTTATGGATGGCCAGCTTACTGAACTGCTCACAAGTTATGGTGAAATCGGCGGTATCTGGTTTGACGGATACTGGGATAAGAAGGATGCTGACTGGCGTCTTGATAAAACATACAATCTGATCCATGGCTTACAGTCTGCATGCCTTGTAGGCAGCAATCACCACCTGGCTCCCTTCCCCGGTGAAGATTTCCAGATGTTCGAGAAAGATCTCCCCGGGAATAGAACAACCGGATTCAATCCCGAACAGACTGTCGGAGCGCTTCCTCTTGAAACATGTGAGACAATGAATAACTCATGGGGATTCAATCTCCAGGATAAGAGTTATAAATCGACAAAAAACCTTATTCAATATCTTGTTAAAGCGGCAGGCTATAACTCCAACTTCCTGCTTAATGTAGGTCCGATGCCAAATGGGAAAATCCAGCCTGAATTTATTTCCACCCTTCAGGAAATGGGAAAATGGATGGAGAAGAACGGTGAAACAATCTATGGAACCCGCGGAGGACCGGTCACACCAAGATCATGGGGCATTACCACTCAGAAAGGAAATAAGGTATATGTCCACATCATGAACCTTGAGGATAATAACCTCCTTATCCCTGATTTTGGTAAGAAAATAAAGAATATAACTCTGTTTACGTCAGGTGCAAAGCTGAAATATAAGCAGGATGTATTCGGGATCACAATTACAGTTCCGGGAGATGTAATTGATGAAATTGATACGATACTGGTAATTGAGGTTTAAGCAATCTTGGTTCAAGGTTTTAGTCGATTTCATTAATAATGGAATCAACATAGTTTTTCATTTTATCAAAATGTGAACCCTCCCAGTAGATACGATCACAGGAAGGGCAGATCTTAAATTCCATGAAATTCTTTTTTGTTCCGGGCAATAGTCGGTCTAAGATTTGCTCTTTAGGAACAGCAGCTAAAACCGAATTGCATTCAAGGCATCGGATGAAAGGTCGTAGATTATTTTTTAAGCTGAAACGGTGCAAAACTTCTATAAGCTGTGATTCAGGTTTTGGTGACCTTATCCAGTAACCGTGAGTCACTGCTTTATTCTTCAACAGATTTCTGTCGCGGGTGAGAATAATTCTGCGCTCCTTACGAGATATCTCAATGATCTCAGGATCTGTTAAATGCTTATAGTAAAGCGTATCCAGTCCGCATAGCCTCATATACTTTGCCAGCTTTCCAAGATGAACATCAAGAATGAACTTAGGATCCCTGAGAGGCCTCTTGCGGAGTGGAGATACCATTGAAATATCGAAGCTTTCGAATACGGGATAAACAGATACCTGATCTTCATTCCGCAACTTATATGTAAAATCGATCGGATTGCCATTCACTACAATCATATCAACTTCCACATGGGGCACTCCTAACGCTTCTATAGCATCCTTTACCGACGGATTTCCGGTGAATGTATATGAAAAGGAGGTTTTCTTCTTCCCGGCAGGAAGAAGATCATTTAATTCTTCATAAAATCTGAACCATGCAAGGCTCAT
>CAZLCF010000066.1:0-13215 GCA_964557905.1 uncultured Rikenellaceae bacterium
AGATTAACCGGTCCATGAAGTTATTTTGCAGGAGATATGGTGAGGGCCCTGCGCTGATCATATTGCACGGGTTATACGGATCATCCGACAATTGGCTGACAATTGCACGGAAAATCAGCAGATATTTCACTGTTTACCTGCCTGACCTTAGGAATCATGGCCAGTCTCCGCATGATGATATTCAGGACTATCCATCCATGACCAACGATCTTCTTGAACTCGCTGAAGAGCACATACTAGGGAAGTTCTTTCTTGCCGGGCACAGCATGGGAGGCAAAACAGCGATCTCCTTTGCCCTCAAATGGCCGGAAATGATCAATGGCCTGATGATTGCAGATATTTCACCTTTTGCTGATGAAAACTCTGCATCACTGGCTTATGATCAGCACAGCAAGATTTTAAGAACAATTCTGAATGTCGATATTTCTGAAGCCGGTTCACGTAAAAATATAGAGAAGCTATTATCAGACCATATCTTCTCCTGCAGGGAAAGAGGATTAATAATGAAGAACATCAGAAGGAGTGCGGATAACAAATTCACATGGAAGATCAATGCTGCCTCCCTGCTGAATAATCTCGAAAAGATAATCGCAGGATTCAGCCGTCCTGCAAACAATGAACCCGGTATTACAGGATTCCCGGTCATTTTCCTTAAAGGTGAAAAATCAGCTTATATGAATCCAGGCGATTACAGGGATATCCTGAAATTATTCCCTGCTGCAGAGTTCAGAGTTGTTAAAAACGCCGGTCACTGGATTCATGCAGATAATCCGGATGCAGTTGCGGAGGCACTTGTGAGTCTGTTAAATTAATAATAGTCAGCTTTTTGTCATCATGTACTCACCCCCTTAATCCCCCTTTTTGCTTCGTAATGAGGGGGAAGCTATTGGTTTACAATAACTTAAGCCCCCTTCCTTGGGAAGAAGGGAAGGAGGTTGGGGGAATGGGTACATGTTATTATGCAAAGTCAGGTATGAGTACGTGTTCAAAACTGTGTCACTGACTCAATCCTGTCGTCAGGTATTCCTGGAAGATTCTTGAACCTGAGGAGTATCCGGGCTATTGATAAAACATCCTTTTCACAATATCTGACGATCCTTGCAAGATCCCTGTCTTCATAATAGATCCTGCCGACCATGCTGCCGTCAGTCTCATCCTTTGGTGATGGTATGCCGAGTATTGTGGTCAGCAGATCGAGTGATGTATAATTCTTGTAGTCGCCGAATTTCCACAGGTCCATCGTATCGAGGAGTTTAATTTCCCATGGTTTTTTACCAGCATTATCGAGTATTTCCGGTATCACCAGCCCGTTAATGATCATCCTTCGGGCAATATACGGGAAATCGAATTCCCTGCCGTTGTGAGCGCACAACAAAGCTTCTTTGTTTGATTTTGAAAATTTGATTAATACTCCTGAAAATTCAGAGAGGAGAGCTTTTTCGTCATCGCCGTAAAATGATTTTATCCTTATGCCAAATGGATTTTTTTCCTTAATGAATCCGACAGAAATACAGATTATCCTGCCGAACTCTGAATAAATGCCTGCTCTTTCATATGCTTCGTCAGGTGACTGATCAGGAGACCGGAAAAGCTTTGATTTCTTATCCCAGAGCATCTGTAATGCCGGCTCCAGGTTATCCAGTGCAGGTGCCTGGGGAACTGTCTCTATATCGAGAAACATTATATCTTCAATTCTGATATTATCAAGCATGGTTATGATTTTTTCCTTAACAGGTGTTTTTCAATAACTGAGATAAGCATTTCGATCCCGACCTGGTTCTCTCCGCCTCCGGGTATTATGATGTCGGCATAGCGTTTTGAAGGTTCAATAAACTGAAGATGAGATGGTTTTACAGTTGCATGGTATCTGTCAAGCACCATGTGAACATCGCGGCCGCGTTCTTCAATGTCGCGCTGAATGACCCGTCCCAGACGATCGTCGGCATCGGCATCCACAAAAACCTTGATATCAAGCATGTTGCGCAATCCGCTGTCCCAAAGGATCAGAATTCCCTCAACAAGCACAACCTTTGCAGGTTTTATTGTAATGGTCTCTTCTGACCTCAGACAGGTGAGATACGAATATATTGGCATTTCCACAGATTTCCCTTTTCTGAGCTGTCTCAGATGGTCTATAAGCAGGCTGAATTCAACTGAGTCGGGATGGTCAAAATTGATCTTCTGCCTCTCTTCAAGAGGTATCTGACCATTATCCTTGTAATAGGCATCCTGCGGCATCACAACAACCTGGTCACCAGGAAATACTTCCATCAGCTTTCTGACGACTGTGGTTTTTCCCGATCCGGTGCCGCCTGCTATTCCTACTATCAGCATTTATTTGTAATTTTGTGGCTGTAATAAGTATCAAAAATACTGAAAAGTTTCTTTAAATCTTCCCATGTCTGAGTTGTATCCATTAAAATTTGAACCGGTCCTTAAAGAGAAAGTATGGGGAGGAAACAAGCTTGTTTCCACTTACCATAAGAAAGGTGATCCTTCACTTAAGTACGGTGAGAGCTGGGAACTTTCGGCAATTTCAAACAATCTTTCGGTGGTGAGCAATGGTTTCCTTGCAGGAAATAATATTGAAGAACTCGTAGAGGTTTATATGGGTGACCTGACAGGGGATGCAATTTTTGAAAAGTTCGGCAATGAGTTTCCCCTTCTTATTAAATTTATTGAAGCAAGGGAAGATCTTTCAATCCAGGTGCATCCCTCCGACGACATGGCAAAAAAGAGACATAAGGCTTATGGAAAGACCGAAATGTGGTATATTCTCGAAAGTGAAAAAGGCTCAAGGATATATACAGGATTTAAAGACAATATATCAAGGGAGATTTACCAGGACGCATTAGTCACTGGTGAACTTGCCGGACTTATGAATATTGAGATCACGACTGCGGGGGATGTTTTTTTCACCCCGGCAGGCCGGATACATGCGATCGGAGCAGGAAATATCCTTGTGGAAATACAGCAGACCTCAGATATAACTTACAGGATTTTTGACTGGAACAGAAAGGGATACGAAGGGAAATCCAGGGAACTGCATACAGAACTTGCACTTGATGCTATTGATTTTAAAGCTTCCGGCAAGGCTAAAATTGTTAAAGAGCCTGTGCTTAACAGGACTGAAAACCTTGTAAGCTGTGAATTCTTTAACACAAACCTGATCAGCTTTAATGACCGGATAATCAAAGACTATAATTTATTCGATTCTTTTGTAATTTACATTTGTACCGAAGGAGAATTCATGATTCGCTGGGACGGCAACTCCGAACCTGTTACAAAGGGAGAGACAGTGCTTCTGCCAGCGATGATAAAAGATATCGTCCTTGAACCATTAATGGAATCCAGGACACTTGAAGTCTTCATTAATACTGATATAAATCATTACAAATCAAATAATTAGCCGATATGAAAGCATTTACAGCTCCATTTTTGTTACTACTGGCAATGATTACAGCTGCCGGATGCACAGGGAAAGGTTCAGGAAAGAAGAATTTAGCTGCTGAAAATGATACTGTCACGGTTCCTGATACCGGGTTTACAGGAATTAAACAATACTTCAGCAATGAGCGTGTGCTGAAGGAGGTTACATTTAAAAACGGAGTTCGTCAGGGATTAATGAAAACATATTACCAGGGAGGGCAGTTGTACCAGACTTTCTGGTATGAAAACGGATTCAGGGAAGATTCATCAGCGTGGTATTATCTTGAAGGGCAGATCTTCAGGACGACTCCTTACAAACACGACACAATTGATGGTATACAGAAACAGTACTACAGGACCGGAGAACTTAAGGCCAAAATAGGATACAATAAGGGATTGCGCACTTCGTTTCTGGAAGAATACAATCCAAACGGAAAGATGACGGGGGGCTATCCGGAAATAATAACTGATATCCGGGATGAATACAGTTCAAAAGGATTTTACAGGATAAATCTTGTGATGTCGGATAAGACAGAAAAGGTAAAATTCTATCGCGGAGAATTTACTGACGGTCGCTTTGATACAACTCTCATTAAAAAACTAAACGTCGTTAATGGCAGATCATCACTGGATCTGCGGAAAACGGGTGCCACTAAACCAGGGTATGTGGGAGTAATTGCTGAAATTGTCACACAATTCGGGAACCGGCATCTGGTATATAAGAAAATTGACCTGCCCTATAATGATCTGAACTAATCAGTCAGCATGATAATACGTTCAGCTTCCTATATAAAAAGCAGTGCGGCATTAAAACAGTGCCCTGCTCCTGACAGACCCGAGTTTGGGTTTATAGGACGCTCAAATGTTGGCAAGTCTTCACTGATAAATATGCTGACAGGCTGGTCGAAGCTGGCAAAGATATCCGGACAACCCGGAAAAACACGTACAATAAACCACTTTCTGATAAACGGAAACTGGTATCTTGTGGATCTGCCCGGTTATGGATACGCCAGAGTCCCTGTAAAACTCAGGGATAAATGGATGGAGGCTTCCAGGGAATATATTCTTAAGAGAGAAAACCTGGTAAGTCTTTTTGTTCTCCTGGATTCCAGGCTTAAACCCCAGAAACCTGATATTGATTTCATGGAATTCCTTGGCCGTAAACAGATACCATTTGCAAGGATCTTTACCAAGGCTGATAAATTAAGCCGTAGCGCACTCAGGAAATCCATTCAGCAATATGATGATGAAATGCTCATAAACTGGGAAACTCTTCCTGAAACTTTTATTGCATCTGCTGTCAAAAAGACCGGAAGGGAAGAGATTCTAGACTTTATTGAAGAATCTTTTAACAAGTTATCAATAGACAGAAAAATATAATAAGGAATAGTTAATTTTGTAAAGACTTTCATTGACTAACAGCTATAATTTAACAGGAAATGTTCGGAAAAGCTCCCTTGAAAATCTTTTCATGCAGATCATCCAGGCTACTTGCGGAAAAGATCACGGATAGTCTGGGTATAGAACTCGGCAGAAGCTCGGTCACCTGCTTCAGCGACGGTGAATTTCAACCCTGTTTTGATGAATCTGTCAGAGGCGACATGGTATTTATCATTCAGTCCACAAATCCTCCGGCCGACAATATGTTTGAGCTCCTGCTGATGATTGATGCCGCAAAAAGAGCTTCTGCATATAAAGTTATAGCTGTTATCCCATATTATGGTTTTGCACGCCAGGACAGGAAAGATCGTCCCAGGGTATCAATCGGATCAAAGCTGTCTGCCGACCTGCTCAGTACTGCCGGTGTTGACAGGGTAATAACAATGGATCTTCATGCCGATCAGATCCAGGGATTCTTTAATGTCCCTGTTGACCATCTTTTCGGATCAGCGATATTTGCACCATATATTGAAAATCTTAACCTTAAGAATCTTACAGTTTCGGCTCCCGATATGGGCGGCTCAAAAAGAGCAAATGCCTATTCCAGGTATCTCCAGTCGGAAATGGTCCTATGCTACAAGCTTCGGAAAAAACCTAATGTTGTCGAAGAAATGTCGATAATCGGGGATGTTGAAGGGAAGAATGTAGTAATTATCGATGATATGGTTGATACGGCAAGCACACTGGTGCTGGCAGCTGACATGATGAAGGATCGTGGAGCCGAGAGCATAAGGGCTGTCGCAACCCACCCGATCCTTTCAGGAAATGCCATCGAAAGAATAAACGACTCTGCATTGGAGGAACTCGTTGTCAGCGACTCTGTCCCGTTTACAAACAATTCGAAAAAAATAAAAGTCCTGTCAATTGCGGATATCTTCGCTAAAACCATCCAGGCAGTCAATACCAACCAGTCGATCAGTACAAATTTTGTATTCTGATTCCTTTGTCATATATTTGCGTCCGATTTTTTAACGTGTAATGGGAGGTTGCCTAAAGGGGAACTTTGAGTAGCACAATAATACTTTAATAATGAAGACAATAGAAATCGAAGGATCACTCAGAAAAGAACTGGGGAAAAAAGACTCTAAACAGATCAGAAAATCAGGGAACGTACCATGTGTCATCTACATGAAAGAGAATAATATACATTTTTATGCACATGAGAACAGTTTCCGGAATCTTATCTATACTCATGAAGCTCACCTGGTAAAACTACACCTTGATGGTCAGGAATATAAAGCTGTTCTGCACGATAAGCAGTTTCATCCTGTAACTGACAAACTGATACATGCTGATTTCGTTCAGGTCTTTGATAACAAGTCTGTAATCATTGATGTCCCGGTAACGGTCATCGGCGATGCAGAGGGTGTTAAGGCAGGAGGTAAACTGATAATTAAGAAAAGACATTTGAAAGTTAAAGGGCTGGCAGAAAATCTGCCTGAAGACCTGGTGATAGATGTGACTGAACTTAAAATCCACCACTCGATTAAAGTCGGAGATCTTTCATTTAATAATATAGAACTAATCGATCCGAAAATAACTGCAGTCGTTACAGTTGCCACATCACGTGTCGCACTGAAGACTGAAGAAGAGGAAGCAGCAGAAGCAGCCGCTGCAGCAGCAGCTGCTGAAGGAGCTGAACCAACTGCTGAAACTCCTGGCGCTGAGAAAGATAAAGAAAAAGATAAAGGTAAAGAGAAGGATAAAGAGAAGGATAAAGTGTGGGATAAAGATAGAGATAAAGTGTGGGATAAAGATAGGGATAAAGAGAAGAAATCTTAATCATCCTTATAAAATTCAGGCACAATGAAATACCTGATAGTTGGCCTGGGAAACATAGGTGAAGGGTACGCTGATACCCGGCATAATATAGGATTTATGGTGTTGGATGCTATGGCAATGGCATTCAATATTTTTTTTACGGACAGACGCTATGGATCAGTCTGCTCATTAAAATATAAAGGAAGGAAGTTCATACTGCTCAAACCTTCAACCTTTGTGAATCTCAGTGGCAATGCTGTCAGATACTGGATGAAGAAAGAGAAGATTCCGGCTGAAAACCTGCTTGTTATTGTTGATGATATTGCCCTCCCTCTTGGCAGTATCAGGATGAGGCCTAAAGGAAGCGATGGAGGCCATAACGGCCTCTCACATATCAGCACCATTCTTTCGACAAACGAGTATGCGCGGATCAGAATAGGTATTGGCAGCAGCTTCGGGAAAGGTTCTCAGATCAATTATGTACTGGGAACATGGGATCCTGAGGAAAAGAAATTCCTGGAGGAAAGAATTGCTATTGTGATTGAGATGATAAAGTCTTTTGGTACAGTTGGTACTGAACTCACCATGACAGCATTTAATAAGGCAGGTAAAATTCCGCCGAACGATGGTAAAAAATGACTGATATTCAATCTGTTAGAATTGATAAATTTCTCTGGGCCGTCAGAATATTCAAGACCCGGAGCCAGGCGGCAGATGCCTGCAGAAAGGAAAGGATTTTTATAAACGGTAATCCGGCCAGACCTTCAAAAACAGTTGAAGGGAATGAGATAGTGACAGTAAAAAAGCCCCCCGTAACTTATACCTACAAGGTTACCAAGCCCGTTGAAAACCGGGTTTCAGCAAAGTTCGCAATTAACTTTGCTGAGGATCTTACGCCTGAAAATGAAAAAGCCCGGCTTGTGATCCGCCATGCGGGATTTCCGGGTTACAGGAAAAAAGGGAGCAGCCGACCCACAAAAAAAGAGAGAAGGATAATTGACAAATGGGCAGATGGATTTGACGAATAGTAATGGTAGTATAAAGACTTAAAATTTTAAAAATCCTTCTGAAAACAACTGCCTACGGAACACTTCAAATCCATTTTTTTTAACTTGCACAATAATTCATCAGCTTCCGGTTTTACTGAAGGCGAAAGCTTAATATTTTCATTCCGGGATGAGCAGGGAAAACATTGAAAAGTATTCTAAAAGATATGCTTTGCTGAAGTATGCTGCAGGTCTCTGGCATAATAATGTTTTTTACAGAAAAGTAATTGTCCTGGGACGGGAGAATATCAGTCCCGATGATCATCTTATCTTTGCTCCAAACCATCAGAATGCACTGATGGATGCTCTTGCAGTACTATTTTCAACAAAGGGACAAATGGTTTTTCTGGCCCGGGCAGATATTTTCAGGAAAAAATTCATTGCCTCGCTTTTATATTTCATCAAAATCCTTCCGGTTTACAGGATCAGAGATGGTTTCAGAACTGTGACAGGGAATGATGAGATATTCGATAAGACAATTGATGTACTGAAAAACAGAAACGGCCTCGTCATTCTGCCGGAAGGTGATCATGCTGGTTTCAGGAGACTCCGTCAGCTGAAAAAAGGTATTTGCAGGGTGGCATTCCAGGCTGATGAGGCATCTGATTTCAAACTTAATATCAAAATAATACCTGTTGGCCTGGAATTCACCAATTACAGCAGATACAGGCAGGTACTGACTGTCGTTTTCGGGAGACCGATTGAGACATCCGAATTTCATGAGCTTTACAGGGAGAGTCCGGAAATTGCGCTTAATGAGCTGAGAAGCAAGCTCTCTAGCGAGATGAAAAAGCTGATGGTCCATATTGAATCGGAGGAGGATTATGAGGCAATTGACGAGCTGAGAGGTATGATCAACGGCCGTTTCAGTGATAATATAAAATTCCCTAAGCTTTTCAGGGACAGGATCCTGATTGACAGACTGAACAAGCTTAAAATCAGTGATATTTCAGCCTACCAGAGGATCTGTTCCCTCAGCCTGCAGATAAAACAAAAAGCAAAGGAATTAAATATCGACTACAGGCTTCTTGAAAGAAAGAAACATCCCCTTGGATGGCTGATCATCGGAATGATTGGCATTATAATTACATTCCCCATGTTCATTTACGGCAATATCTTCAACGTGACATTCCTGTATGTACCTGAGCTGAAGATCCGGACGATGAGCGATACCCAGTTTTTCAGCTCAGTCAGATACGGCATATCACTGGTTATAGCATTGATCTTTGTACCAGTGTATATTATTCTCGCTTTCGTGTTAATCTCTCCATGGTGGCTTGCCGTCCTGGTGCTTCTGAGCCTGCCCGTTGCAGGTCTTTTTGCCTGGAACTATATTCTGTTTTTCCGCCGGATCATAGGAGGTTTCAGGATCAGAAAATATATCAGGGGGAAGAATGAAAAGTACTTCGATCTGAAGAAAAACCATGAAGAACTACTTAACCTGATAGGGAGCTTAAAGTGAAAAAAAGAAACGAAATATTTTCCGGGAAATATGCCTGGATAACAGGTGCATCGTCAGGTATCGGAGAAGCGCTGGTTTATGAATTTGTTGAACGGGGAGCCACAGTCATTATTTCATCAAACGATCCGCCGGGACTTGAAAGAGTAAAAGCCGGATGTAATGACAGATCATCCAGGGTCATCTGTGCTCCTTTTGATCTTTCTGACACATCAGGTATCGTAAGCCTGGTCGAGCAACAAATGAAGGTGACAGGAAGACTGGATTATCTTCTGAATGTCGGAGGAATAAGCCAGAGATCAAGGATTGATGAGACACCGATCTGGCTTGACAGGAAAATATTTGAGATCAACTATTTCGGAACGATCGCACTTACAAAAGCTGTACTGCCGTACATGATAAATCAGAAATCGGGACATATTGTTGCAACAAGCAGCATATCAGGAAGATTTGGATTTCCTCTTCGCTCAGCCTATTCTGCTTCAAAACAGGCGCTCCACGGATTTTTTGAAACGCTTTTTCTTGAAAATAAAAAGAATAATATCAGAACATCTGTGCTCATTCCCGGAAGGGTAAGGACAAATATCTCATTTCATGCCCTGAATTCAGAAGGCAAGGAGCATGGAAAAATGGATGAGGGCCTGTCAAAAGGCATAACACCCGGAAAAGCAGCGAAAATAATAGTAAAGGGAATAAACAGGAATAAAAGAGAGATCCTTGTGGGCGGAGGAGAACTGTCGATACTTTACATCAGGCGGATCTGCCCGTGGCTCTTTTTCAGGATAGCAGATAAATTAAAACCAATGTAATATAAATCAATTTCATTATCTATGAAGGGATATCATATAGGAGGGATCCAGCAGATCGGGATCGGGGTTGTTAACCTTAATGAAGCGTGGAAGTGGTATATCACACAGTTTGGAATGGATTGCAGGATCTTTGAAGAAGAGGCAGAAGCAAAACTGATGCTGCCTTTTACCGGCGGCAAACCCAGGAGCAGGCACGCGGTCCTGGCAATAAACCTGCAGAGTGGCGGGGGATTTGAGATATGGCAGTATGTTGGAAGAGAGCCGATGCAGATCAAAGAGGAGATAAAACTGGGGGATATTGGCATCCTTGGATGCAAAATGAAAGTAAAAAATATCAGTGCAGCTTTTTTCTTCTATCAGAAAAACAATTTAACTCTGAACGGAGAACCTGCACCAAATCCTTCCGGTAAAAAGAGCTTCTTCCTGAAAGATCCTTATGGAAATATATTTCAGATGGTTGAGGGGAACCATTGGTTCATGAATGAGAATAAAGTCTCGGGAGGTTCATACGGCGCCATAATTGGTGTCTCAAATGTTGAAAAAGCAAGGATATTATATTCAGATATCCTTGGTTATGATGAAATTGCATACGACTCAACAGGTGTTTTCCCGGACCTTGCTCCCCTTCCAGGCGGGAAAAATTCTTTCAGAAGGGTGTTGCTGAGAAGATCAACACCCGTAATGGGTCCATTCAGCAGGGTATTGGGACTAAGCGAGATTGAACTGATAAGTGCCGATAAACCAGGGAAAAGAATATATGATGGCCGATTCTGGGGCGATCCCGGTTTTATACATCTATGTTTCGATATAGTAAATATGGACGAGCTGAAAGCATACTGTGAAAAACAGGGATTCCCCTTCAGGGTTGACAGCAAACACAGCCATGATGGCAACAGCTTTGATATGGGTGAGGCTGCCGGTCATTTCTCATATGTTGAAGATCCCGACGGTACGCTGATCGAGTTTGTTGAAACACACAAAATAGCTCTCCTGAAAAAGCTGGGATGGTATCTAAATCTGAAGAAAAGAGAGCCCGGGAAGCCGCTTCCCGAATGGATTCTGAAGACTTTGAGATTTTCGAGGGTAAAAGCATGAAAGGTACAAGGTGCAGGGTGTACAGTACAAGGTACGTAGCCGATAATGACTAAATAGCGGCAAGCTCCTTCACTTCGCGTAAAACTCTCATAGTATTTCCGCCCCAGATCTTGCCGATATCCCTTTTTGAATAGCCGCGGCGCAATAATTCAATGGTAATGTTCTTCATCTCTGCAACCGATTTGCATCCGTCAACGCCTCCTCCGCCGTCAAAATCGGTACCAATGCCAACATGGTCAATGCCGATTACCTGTACCACATGATCAATGTGATCGACTACGTCTGCCACAGTTGCAAGCTTCCTGTATTTGTTCATTATTTCCCATCTCTCATTGCGGAAATTATTTCTCTGCTCATCCGATAAGGTGCTGAAATCACCATATTTGCTTTTAAGCTCTGCCATCCTGGATTCCAGCTCAGGATTAGGCTCAGGAGTTTTAATATAGCTGCTCAATATGCAGATCTGGATAACTCCGCCATTTGTTTTAAGCGCCAGTAGCATGTCGTCGGAAAGGTTCCTGGGGCTCGAGCATAATGCCCTGGATGATGAATGAGATGCGATAACCGGAGCTTTGGATACGCTTATTACATCATAGAATGACTCATCAGAGATATGGGAGACATCTATTATCATCCCCAGCCGATTCATTTCTTTTACTACCTCTTCTCCAAAAGATGAGAGCCCGCCATGTTCAGATCCATTTGGATCGGAAGAAGAATCACAAATATCGTTATTGCCTGAATGGCAAAGAGTTATATATCTGGCGCCCAGGTCATAATACTGTTTTATCCTTGTTATATCCTTACCAGCCGGATAGCCGTTTTCAACTCCGATGAATGCCGATAATTTACCGGCTTTCTTGAGCCTGTAGGCATCATCGGGAGATAATGCAATCTCTGTCATCTCAGAATTTTTTTCAACATTTGTATGTATGGCATCAATTATTCTGAGGATTTCCAGGTGAGCCTTATTAGTGGATGTATCATCTCTCGGGCCCTGGCCGATGTATGCCGCAAGGAATTCAGCATCCAGTCCCCCTTCAGCCATCCTCGGAAAATCGACGCATCCCCTGTCGTGCTTTTCACCGAGATCAAAATCATTCCTTATAATTTCAAGAGGCGTGTCGCAGTGAGTATCGACCGTCAGGAAATTCTTATGAATTTTATCTGCCCGCCTGATGAGCTGTTCCTCACTGCTGCCGCATCCGGTCAGGAGGATGACTGCAAACGAAACAGCAAATACTTTCTTTATCATCTATGAAGTTGGATTAATGACGAAAGATAGACAATTTGGATTATCCAGTATTTTATAAGAAGCTGATTTAACACAATTTAACAAAGCAAAAAATCCCGACTTTGCAGGTCGGGGCAGCCGTGAAAAGATCGGGGAAATCGCTTTTTAACAGTATAGATAATGATTTCAATTATCCATTTCAGGTGGTCGCAGAACTGAATCTGCGATTGCGCCGATAAAATCCGGTATTCAGTCAGGTCCTTCTATTAATTCGATCCTTGAGGGCCTGACTTTTTTCTTTTGCACTTTTCCCATTCAACGGAATGCTGATTTTTGCGCGAGTTATCAAATGACCAATTAATGCACCACCTCCTATAAGCCCGGTCGAAATTATAATACCCCCTCCGAACTCCGAAGCCAAATAAATATTTCCCTTTTTTTCTGATTCAATAAGCAGATATGAAGCCAAAGTACCGATAGCTGAACCTATTATAATACCGATATCATTTTTTGATTTGTTTCTGATATTTAAAGCACTTATTCTATCCCAATTGATATTAGAATCGTTTGAAGGGGTAAATAATGTTGATTTTGAATAGATGGTCAAAACAGAATCATTTGAGAATCCATAAAATCCTTTAACTTCATATCTGTGACCAGCCGGATTCACCCATACTTCATACCTTTGTCCATAACATTCATAAAATGTTATTATACCTAAAATGATGGTGATAAATTTTTTCATGATATCAGATTCTAAAGCAGTTTCCCAAATATGGTTTGCAGATCATAAGAACTATCTGTAAATCAGAAAGAAATAATGCTTAATCAAATTTAAGCAGAACATTTGAATTGTACAATTTTATAGGTACAGAATAAATTTAACATACATATACATTTTCGGTCTGTAAGGTCCTTTGTAATAAACTATTGCTATTTAAT
>CAZLCF010000067.1:0-13070 GCA_964557905.1 uncultured Rikenellaceae bacterium
TACCATTTTGCAAAGAGTTTGAGTTCAAGATGTGTTCCAAGCAGGTTGTTGAAATATGGCAGAGTGAGCCAAATAATTATCAGAGCAAGTATCAGTGAGATGAATGCGAGAATGAATGATTCAGAGAGGAATTGTGTAACAAGGATTCCGCGTGTTGATCCTCCCACCTTCTTGATCCCGACTTCCTTAGCCCTTCTTGTTGCCTGGGCTGTAGCCAGGTTCATGAAATTGATAGCTGCAATCAGGACAATAAGTATTGCAATGCTTCCGAAGATATAAAGGTATTTCGGATCACTTGCTGGCTTGAATTCCTGCTGAATTGATGGATCAAGATGAATGTCAGTAAGTTTCTGAAGAAAAAACCTGTATTTGTTACCCTGTGCAGTAAATTCTTCAAGTGAGATACCCATAAATTGCTTGACTTCCGGCCCAACATATTTTTCCAGCATTGCGGGAATTTTTTCATCAACTGTTACATAACTAGCATTCGGCTTTAGTAAAATATATGTGCTGAAACTGTTACTTAACCAGAAAGTGCTGTTTGAAACAGGATTAGTCATAAATGACACCAGAATATTTGCATTAAAATGTGATTTTTCAGGCACATCCGACATTATGCCGGTTATAATATATCTAGCTGTGTCATCACCCAGCCTAAGCGCCTTATCAATTGGGTCCTCATCACCAAAGATCTTTTTTGCCGTCGATTCTGAAAGCACTGCTTTTCTTGGAGCATTTAGAAGATTCTGTGGGTCTCCCTTAATTACCGGAATTGAAAAGAAATTAAAGAATGAAGAGTCTGCCGCAATAAGATTTTCTTCAGTAAATGTCTGGTCCTTATATTCGACAATTGTAGGCCCCCATCCCTGCATCCTCACGAAGTCTTCAACCTCGGGATACTCTTTTGCCATGGTAGGTCCGATGGGTGCACAAGTGTAAGATCCGACAAATTCCTGACCTCTGATTTTGCCGTTAAGCACAAGCCTGAATATCCTGTCTTTTTTGACATTGAACTTATCATAACTGGCTTCATTTATTACGAAAAGCGCAATAAGAAGGCTGCAGGCAATGCCTATTGACAGGCCGAGGATATTGATTATGATATACGTCCGTTGCCTTTTAAAAGACCGGATACTGTATTTGAATAAGTTACTGAACATGATTAAATAAAGATTTAGGATATTTTAATTACCAAATTTATATTTTTTATTCAACTTTCAAAGCTTCGGCAGGATTGATCAGTGATGCTTTAAAGGCCTGGAAACTGACTGTTATCAATGCAATTACTATAGCTCCCGCAGCTATTCCTGCAAAGACAGGTATATTGAGTTCAATCCTGCTTGCAAACTGTTTCAGGAGATTCTCAACGATGATCCATCCTGTTGGCAGTGCAATTACCAGTGAAATCAGGATCAGCAGAATAAACTCTCTTACCATCGTATAGAGAATAGTCATGGTGCCTGCTCCCATAACTTTTCTTATTCCTATCTCATTTGTCCTTCTCTCGGTTGAATATGCAGATAATCCATACAAGCCCAGGCAGGCTATTATTACTGCCAGGATGGTAAAGCACTTTAATAATTGTGTCAGACGAAGTTGGGTTCTGAAAAGATTATCATAATCTTCATCAATAAAGAAATAGTCGAAAGGGTATTCCGGAAGTACATTTTTCCATACCGTCTCAGCAGTTTTCAGGCCTTCAGGAATATTGCCAGGTGCAAGCCTGATAAGAATAAAGCTCAGATAATCAGTACCAGTCAGGGCGAAAGCAACAGGTTCAATCGGCTGGTCAGCTCCTTTAAAGTGAAAATTTTTCAACACTCCCACTATCCTTCCCCTGATTCCCATGAATCTGAAGCTTTTTCCCACTGCATCGTCAACTCCCATGATCTTTACCACCTCTTCATTGACCAGAAAATTTCCTGTTGTATCTGCTGCCAGATCAGAAGGGAACTCCCTGGAGAAATTCCTGCCCGATTTAAGTTCCATCTTCATTGTTTCGAGATAATCATAATCAACGGCATTGGTTCCGATAAGTACACGTTTTTCCGGGTCCTTGCCTTCCCAGTCTGCACCACCCGAATTGCTTCCGATCCTCACAGGATTGCTTCTTGCCGCTGTAACTCCCTGGATGAGGATCTCCTTCAGAAGCTCCTCTTTCAGTGAACAATATTTAGGCTTCATATCTCCGATCATCGGAATACAGATAAGGTTTTCCTTGTCAAATCCCAGGTCCTTGTTCTGCAGGTGTTTTAACTGCAAATACAGGAAAACAGCAGTTACTGCAATCAATATTGAAAGAGTGAACTGAACAATAACAAGAATTTGTCTTAGTCTACCATTTCCTTTGCCTGAAACTGTTTCACCTTTCAAAACAGATACAGGCTTGAATGATGAGAGATATAGAGCAGGATATATCCCGGATATCAGCCCGGCAGCAAATCCGACAATGATCACGCTGATAATAAACCTGAACTGGAAGAGGTCGTGAAGATTGAAGTTCTTTCCGGAGATATTATTAAACAAAGGCATGGCTAATCCCACCATAAGCAAGGTGAACAGCATGGCAATTGAAACAAGGAAAAGAGACTCAACCATAAACTGGACTATCAGAGTCTTCTGGCTGGCACCAGTAACTTTTTTAATACCTATTTCCTTTGAGCGGCCCGAAGCCTTGGCTGTTGAAAGGTTAATGAAATTAAAACATGCAATAAGAAGGACAAAAACAGCGATCAGTGTAAAGATATATACAACAATTACAGGTCCTTTGCTTATTTCAAAACCAAACTGAGCATGAAGATGAATGTCAAGAAGAGGGAACAGAAGATATTTTGTAGGTGTTTGCGGCAGATATTCCAGAACAACATCAGTCAGTTTCTTGTTTACAGCATCTGTATCTGAACCTTTTTCAAGCAATAAAAAAGTCAAGATTGAATTATTGCCCCAGGAATTGTCCACAGCTCCGATCTCATACAAAAAAGAATAAGGGATCACTCCTTCAAAAGTAAATATCGAATTTCGGGGAAGATCCTTTATCACACCGGTTATCATGAACTGGAGCTTGTTTTCAATTGTAATGGTTTTTCCCAGAGGATTAGTTTCACCAAAATATTTTGATGCCAGCTTTTCTGTAAGGACGATTGAATGAGGCGAATTCAGTACTGTTTCAGGATCACCCAGTACAAGGGGCATAGTGAACACTTTAAAAAGACCTGAGTCTGCTGCAATGATCGACGACTCAAAAAATACCTTCTCTTCCTGCCTGAACAATATCCTGGGAAGGCGGTTAATTCGTGTCTGTTCCCTGATCTCAGGGATCTTTTCTTTCCATACAGGTCCGCAGGGATGCGGAGTAACAGTTACATGATAGCGTTCCCCGGAGTAGAACTGATCCTCTTCCACGCGGTATATATTCTCAGCATTACTGTTGAATCTTTCATAACTAAGTTCATCCTGTATCCATAATATTATCAGCAATGAGGCTGCAAGCCCTATTGCCAGTCCGGCTATGTTTATAAATGCAAAACCCTTGTGCTTCAGTATATTTCGTAAGGTCAGGCGCAAAAAGCTCTTGAACATGATCTTATGATTGGAATCACTTTAATGACGTATAATTGTCCCGTTTGTTGCATTCAAAGAAAAATTAAGCCTTTTTATTAATTATTAAATGAGAAATGATTGTTGAGTTTTGTTAATGTTCTGTTAATGTTTTAACAATTCTGCAGCAGAGGAAAAATATATCATAAATTTATTTTTTTTTTAAACTAACCATTTAAAAAATGATAAAAAACTTACTTAAAACAGCTGTCCGCCATATCCGTAAACATTTAGGCTATAGTCTTTTAAATATACTGGGACTGACACTTGGTATTTCAAGCGCCTTGTTTCTAATAATATATGTCTCTGATGAAGTGAGCTATGACCGGTATCATGAAAATGTTGACCGGATTTACCGTGTCTCTTCCAAAATTACTGAACCTGATGACCAGTTCACATGGAATGTCGCCCAGATCCCATTCGGACCACAGGTGGTTCAGGATTATCCTGAGGTACAGTCTTTTGTGCGTTTTATAAACATGCCCCGGGAGCTCTATAAATTTGAAGATAAAGAGTACATTGAAGAGAACTTTTTCTATGTTGATTCGACCCTGTTTGACATTTTTACTTATAAAATAATCAGGGGTGAGGTGAAATCAGCCATAAGGGATCCGAAGAAAATTGTCCTTACAGAAACTGTCGCAGTCAGATATTTTGGCAGTAGCGATCCGGTAGGGAAAACTTTGACTACCGGCAATGACACTTATGAGGTCACAGGGGTAATTGAGGATGTTCCGTCCAACTCTCATTTTCGTTTTGATGCCGTTACAGCAAGGAATAACCTGCCAAAACAGCTGGGAAGCTGGGGCAATTTCGGAGTTTTCACATACCTGCTGCTTCCTGAGGAATTCGATGTTAAGGCTTTTGAGACCAAAATCCAAGGCATGTATGATGCCCATATGAAATCGATATTCGGACCTTTGAACATTAATATCGAGTATATTCTTGAGCCAATAAAAAAAATCCATCTGTATTCAACCAATCCCGGAGAACCCGAACCGACAGGCAGTATTACTTATGTTTATATTTTCGGGATTGTGGCAGTTTTTCTTGTCCTGATAGCTGCAATGAATTATATGAACCTTGCGACTGCGCGTTCAGCCAGCCGTGCCCGTGAGGTAGGACTACGTAAAGTAGTCGGATCACGACGAGCAACGCTGTTACTGCAATTTCTGTCAGAATCAGTTGTATTAACAATAATCTCATTGATAATCAGCATTATATTACTCATTGCTCTTTTGCCTAAATTCGACCTCCTTGCCGGAAAGTCATTCACTCTGGATATCCTTTACAGCCCTGTGGTCTTGATTTCGATCATTGGAGTTGTACTGGTTGCCGGAATATTCGGAGGAAGCTATCCGGCCTTCTTCCTTTCCCGGTTCAGTCCTGTAACTGTATTAAAAGGCGAAATAACCCAGGGATCAGCCGGCAGCCTGTTCCGTAAAATACTTGTGGTGATACAGTTTACCGTATCCGTTGTTATGATAATATGCACTATGGTGGTTTTCAGGCAGTTGAATTACTTAAAAACCATGGACCAGGGATTTGACCAGGAGAATGTGATCATGCTCCAGCTAGACCAGGAGATGATCAGGAAATACCCAGTCCTTAAACAGGTGCTCAGTGAGATTAACGATATTAAATATGTGACTTCGACCAATACACCAATGGGAGAAGGTTCAGGAAAAGTATTATTTAATGTCGAAACCGACCAGGGAATGGTTCAGAGGGGGATAAATTTTGCTGTCGTGGATCATGATTTCATAGATGCTCTTGGTATTAAGATGGTTAAAGGTCGTGATTTTCAGCTGGATATGCCATCTGATACACTCACCGGTGTGGTGGTGAATGAAACTTTCGTAAACAGGATGGCGTGGAGCGAACCGATAGGAAAGAAAGTCGAGCTGGGAGGGGGAAATGTCATTAATGCAAGAGTTATCGGAGTGATGGCAGATTACCACCAGACAGGAATGTATAATGAAATAGAATCGTTAATGCTTATCTACCGGTTCCATGAAAGGAACAATATAATTTATGTGAAACTGAGCGGCAATAATATGGAACAGACGATGAGTTTCATCGAAACCAAATGGAAGGAGGTTTTTCCTGATCAGCCTTACTCCTACACATTCCTTACGGACAGGTTTAACAGGCAATTTGAAGCTGACGAAAAACGAGGTCTCATTTTCACAATGTTTACTATACTGGCAATACTTATTGCATGTCTTGGATTATTTGGACTGGCATCTTATATGGTGGAACACAGGACAAGAGAGATCGGGATACGGAAAGTCTTCGGAGCCAATGAGAATGTCATCGTTGGATTAATATCCAAAGACTTCCTCATTCTAATTGCAATTTCAATAATTATTGCGGTTCCGGCTGCATATTTTATTATGAGCAACTGGCTTGAAAATTATGTGTACCGGACAAAAATCAGTTTGGTTCTGCTTGTTCTTGCCGCTTTACTGACTATTATAATAACTTTTCTTACAATAAGTTACAAAGCCTACCAGGCAGCTATGCTGAACCCGGCCAGTTCGATAAAGACAGAATGATCTTTTATGGTTACTCTTCAACAATAGCCACATCCCAGGGTTTAAGGCTGATAATATCTCCCCTCTTCAGTGAAGAGTTTGTAAAGAGGTTTGTTCCTTTCTGGTAGTTATAAACTACCGATATATCCTGGCCTGAATAATTAAGGTAGTATCTAATTGTCTTACTCTGGTCGTTGGTTCCCTGCCGGATGACAACCGGATAGCTGACAGGATCCCTCGAGTCTATTAAACCTAGTTCTTTAGCCTTTGTCAACACAATGGCTGACTGGACTTCATCAGAAACAAGGCATCCTTCATAAATAAGGCTTCCCTTGCCAAGTTTATTTTCGGTAACCGCAGGATATTTACCGAAAAACGGATCATCATAAATAGCAAGCGGTTTTGCAGTTTCAGGAATGAGGAACTCAATCCAGGTCCGGGCTGTATTCTTTTCCTGTCCGACTTTAAAGGGATCATCCTTAAGAGAAACTGAGGAAACACTCGAAAATTCCTGGTAATAAAAGCCGCATGCCTCACGAAGGGGGCCCGGAGCCTTAACATGACGGACAACAGAGTTTTCGTCGCAGAATCCGCTCTTTACCGACATTATAACGTGTCCTCCGTTTTTTACGTAATCTGATATCTTCTTAAGCAATTCATCACTTGCGACATAAAGAGGAGGAACGAACAAAAGATCGTATCCGGTGAAATCCGCATTCTCAGCCAGCACAAAATCGACCGGGATATTGTTCCTGAAAGCAGCCCTGTGCATCTGCCTTACCACCTCCATGTAAGCATTTCCGTCCTTAATCGGCATATAACTGATCCCGAAGTCAGATGCCCGGCTGTAAAGTATAGCAGCCCTGTTTTTTATTTTCAGGTTTACAAGCTTTGGTCCTATTTTCTGCAATTCATGGGCAACCTGGCTTACTTCATTATAAAATCTATTTGGTTCCAGGTCATGCCCAAGGACGCCTTTCCAGTATGTTTCCTGTCCATAATGCAGTGAATGCCAGTGCCAGTATTCCACCATATTGGCACCTCCTGCCAGATGTGAATAGACGAACAGGCGTCCCTGCCCGTCGAATGGCGGTTTTTGTCCGCGTGCATCCCATCCTATAGTCTGAGCATTTGTTTCGGTGACCAGGTGGTTATTCTTCTTCAGGCTTCTGTAAAAGTCATCTGCCCACATCACATCCTCTCCCATGACATCATTCTGACTCCCGTGGTAAATATTTAATGATGGCATATCCATCTTTCTTGATGCAGCCAGCTGATCAAGAGTAGTCAGTGAGGGCATGAAGCAATGGGTTATAAACTGATCCGGCCTTTTATATTCGCTGACAATTTCTGACTGCCAGGTCAGGTAATCTGCAACAACTTTCTGCCCATACATATCCCATTCAAGCTTATATGAAGGATTTGTCGCGTTTTGCCTGGGCGGGAACTCATCCCAGTCGTTAAGGGTCATGCCCCAGTAGTTCAATCCCCACAGCTTATTGAGAGTATCGGTTGTGTTATATTTATTTTTGAGGTAATCTATAAATCCCCTGAAGTAGTCATAGTTGGCGGCACCGTATGTACCTGTTTCATTATCAACCTGATATCCGATAATCGCAGGATGTTTTGCATAATGTTCCATCAGTTTCCTGATTATTCTTTCGGAATAGAACAGGTAAACAGGGCTGGTAATATCAAAATTCTGCCTGATGCCATAGCTGCTTTTTGAACCATTAAGTCTTTCCACAAAGATCTCCGGGTGTTTTAATGCCAGCCATGCGGGAATAGAATAGGTTGGAGTTCCAAGTATCACCTTAATGCCTGCTTTATGCAATCCGTCAATTATCCTGTCCATCCATGCAAACTCGAAGGTTCCTTCCTGTGGTTCAAAAAGGCTCCATGTTGATTCGCCGAGACGCACAACACTTATTCCTGCCTGCTGCATCAGCTGAATGTCTTTTTCAAGCCTGTCATAAGGCATATACTCGTGGTAATATGCTACACCATAAAGAACTGTATTAAACTTTGGAGACTGAGCTGATGCACAGACCGCAAAGAAAAGCGTAAGGGAAAGTATCAGGTATCGTTTCATAGGTTTAAAGATTTATTCAGGATCCAATTTAGGAAATATATTTAATCGATTATTATTCCTGATCTGATTAATAGCGATAATCAGATCTTACACGTTGTGTTAACAGTGTTAATCCCTCACGCACCGGATTAAATTCCGCTCACCTTTACCGCTGTCCGAAACGTGGTTTCCTACACTGTGAACATACATGATCCAGCCGCGGGCATCGCTGTATTGCTCAATGCACCAAAAGTAACCTACTTCACCGCGATCGGATGGCAAACATTGGAAGGGGGACAAGCGCCCGGCAGTATGTAATTTTAAAACTGATGCATAAGCATGGTTGTAGTTAACCCCGCCGACATTGTTAATAACATTAGTCCACTCTGTCAGTGTTGGGATACGCCAATATGTACCAAGAAGAATGGTACAGGGATCGTTTGCTGCTGTCCAGTCGCTGTTCTCATCAGCATAAATCCCAGGTAAAGGAGGGATACAAGTGCTTCCACTATGCGTGTAGCCTTGCTTGAGATTAAACATCCAAAACCAGCCAGCTGCTGCTTCGGTAGTATCAGTGGCTGAACTCGCCTGTACATCAGCACCCAGATTCTGTGTTATCCAGCATTTCTTTTCGCCTGAGAGACTGGTTTCAACTATTCCGTAAGTCACTGTTTTGGTAACAGGAGCCACATCGCCGGCAGTATGAGTAACTGTCAGAGAAGCTACAAAGCTCACCTGATTACCATATACTGTCCCTTCACTGTTGGTTGCATATGCACTCACATAATAGATTGTAGCGGCTTTTAATCCAATCAGGCTACTGGTAAAACTGCCCGCACCGCTGCCATCATCGGTATGGTTATCGGTAATTGTTGGATTCTGACTGGTACTCCAGCATACACCACGGGCAGTAACTTCTGCACCTCCATCATAAGTTATGTTGCCTCCACTACTAGCAGTGGAAGCTGTGATTAAAGTCACAGTTGTGGTAGTGAGGATAGCAACTCCCGGGCTGGTCTTAAAGCTAAGCTCATTTCCGTATGCCGTACCCACACTATTGGTTGCATATGCCCTCACATAATAAATTGTTCCAGCTGTTAATCCATACAGGCTGCTGGTAAAACTTCCTGAACCACTGCCATCATTAGTATGGACATCGGCAGTAGTCGGATCATGATTTGTGCTCCAGCATACTCCACGTACAGTAACAGATGCACCTCCATCGAAGGTTATATTACCCCCGCTACTGGCAGTATAAGCGGTAATTGATGTCACTTCTATGGTTGTAACGGAGGGAACTATTTCAGTGGTCTTAAAGCTAAGCTCATTTCCATAAGCTGTACCTGCAATATTGGTAGCAAAAGCTCTTATATAATAAGTAGTACCCGGGATGAGTCCGGTTAAACTGCTGATAAAGCTGCCCGTGCCACTGCCATCTTCGGTATGGCTATCAGTAACAGTAGGATTTTGAATGGTACTCCAGCAAACACCGCGGGCGGTTACAGATGCACCGCCATCGCTGGATATCTTTCCTCCAGTGCTGGCAGTGGTTGTTGTAACTGATGTCACCGCCGTGGTAGTGAGGCTTGGAATTACAGCAGTGCTGGTAACTGTAGCAAAACTCTGCTGATTTCCATAGGCTGTTCCTGCGCTGTTAGTGGCATAAGCACGGACATAATATGTTGTACCGGCATTCAGTCCGATAAGGTTGCTTGTAAAACTGCCTGAGCCAGGACCATCGGATGTTTTGCTGTTTGCTGTGGTAGGATTTGCAGAAGTACTCCAGCATACACCACGTGCTGTAACTGAGGCTCCCCCATCGCTGGTTATATTTCCACCACTGGTAGCAGTGTTGGTTGTGATTGATGTAACTGAATTGGTACCAAGAGTTGGTACTACTGCAATTGTTGTAAAGATTTGTTCGTTTTCTCCGTAGGCTGTTCCAACACTATTAGTTGCATAGGCTCTTACGTAATAAGTAGTGCCAAGGATCAGACCGATTAAATTACTGATAAAGCTGCCTGTACCGTTTCCATCACTTGTATGGCTATCAGTAACAGTCGGGTTTGGTGTCGTACTCCAGCATACACCTCGTGCTGTAACAGCAGAACCACACTCATTTGTAACATTTCCTCCCGAGATTGCGGAATTATTTGTTATACTGCTGATACTTATTATCGATAGCGCTGGTAAACCCATTGAAGTGAAAATTATTTCGTTACCATAAGCAGTACCATACTGGTTGTTTGCATAGGCTCTTACATAGTATAGTGTACATGACTGTAGTCCTGTCAGACTGCTTGAGAATATACCTGAGCCGGCGCCATCTGTTGTTTTACTGTCAGTGGTGGTGGGATTATGTGATGTACTCCAGCATACACCGCGTGCAGTAATTGCTGCTCCTCCATCGCTTGTTATGTTACCTCCGCTGCTGGCAGTTACAGATGTGACAGAAGTTATTGCTGTGGTAGTAATGCTTGGAGATCCTGCAGTTGTTGAAAAACTGAGTTCATTTCCATACGATGTGCCAACACTGTTGGTAGCATATGCCCGCACATAATAAGTCATGTTTGGATTTAATCCTGTTAAGGTACTTACGAAGCTACCGGTACCTGTTGCATCAGAAGTTTTACTATCTGCTATGGTAGGATTATTTGAGATGCTCCAGCATACGCCACGGTCAGTAACTGATGCTCCACCATCGTCGCTTATGTTTCCTCCACTGGCAGCAGAATTTGAAGTAATCGAGGTAATCTCAGATGTAGTGATGGTTGGAACTGAAGCCGCTATAGTGGAAAAGCTTATTTCCTTTCCGTAAGCAGTTACTGATCCATCAATTACATAAGCTTTAACGAAATATTCTGTTCCAGCCTCCAGGTTTGTTAACTGGCTTGTAAAACCCCCCGTTCCTGGAGGTATTCCAAGTTCTGTTTTCGGACCGTCTATATTTACATTGGGCGTTTTGGCGTAACAATGTCCATGTTGTATGACACCTCTTCCGAGATCAATAATCTGACCTGAAACATCCGCGGAATTAGTCAGGATATTGGTTACATCTCCGGTCGTAATCAGCATCTCTTTTTCCAGTTTTGTGCAGGTTTGGAGGACAAAAAACCCGGATATAAGAATCAGAATGATCAGTTTTTTATTAACCATGATGGATACTTAATCATCTTTTGGATAGAAATACTGAGAGTAAGATTTGGAAACATGGAATATAGAATATCTTTGATTCTTCATATATCATTGAAAATGATGGAACAATAGAATTTTCTTTTATCAAAATTACTAGAAAACAATCAAATGATTGATAAGTCATTAAGGAATTCTGTTCCGGATTAAAATATTGTTACCTCCCTTTGATCAGGCAAGAACAGGACAGTTTTATTATATTAGATCATGATTCCCATAATGCATATATCATCGATCTGACTATAAGGATGAGAAGTTCTTGGATCAATAAAAGCCTGCCACTGGTCAATCCTGCTTTCTATCATAGACTTCTGCTCTTTCATTTCAGGAACCAGGGTTTCCATTAGAGCAGCCATAAGTGACTTGTTGGAAAACTTCTTGCCGGCAGGTCCTCCAAACTGGTCGCAAATACCATCCGAAAACAGATACAACCTGTCTTCCTTCTGAATTTTGATATTGCGTCTTTTGAATGGTTCCATATTATCATAAATTGATATGGGCATTCTGTCTGCCTTTATTTCATACAGGATATGGTCTTCATTTTCAATCTGTCTGTCACATGATATTGGTTCCCTGTCTTTTTTCCTGATAATGTATAAAGGGTTATTGGCCCCGGAAAACTCAAGTTCTGATGTTTCCTTATTATAAATACAGATTGCGATGTCCATTCCGTCTTTTTGCTCGCCTCTTGCTCCTTTCTGTTTTAAGGATTCAATAATCATGTCTCTTACCTTATTAAGTATCTTTTCGGGATGAAAAACCTTTTCTTTAAGTACAATCTCATTTAGCAGAGAAATACAGAGCATGCTCATAAAAGCTCCCGGAACCCCATGCCCCGTGCAATCAGCCACACAAAAAACGACATATTGGTTATATATGTTAGTCCAGTAAAAGTCACCGCTGACAATGTCCTTTGGCCTGTATATTACAAAATGGTCACCAAGGAACGTTTTAACAAGGTCTTCCGCCGGTAATACAGCATTCTGAATTCTCTGAGCATAATTTATGGAGGCCAGAATATCTTCTTTCTGCATTTGAAGCTCAATATTTTTCTCCTGTATTTCACGGGTTCTCGACCGGATAATAGCTTCAAGTCTTTTGTTTTTTGCAATAAGACGCCTGGCATAGATCCGGATTATGGTATAAATCAACGCGATGAACAGAAGGACATAAATCAGGATTGCCCATGTTTTACGGTACCATGGTGATAAAATGCTGAATTCGAAAGCAGCTTCAGAGCTGATATGTCCATATACATTGATTGCCCTGACCTTAAAAGTATAATCCCCTTCCCACAGGTTTCCGAAAACCACCCTGTTATCAGTACCCCATGAACTGTATGTTGTATCCTGGCTATAAAGCATATAGGAATAGAGCATTTTTTCCTGACCTTCAAAAAATGGTGAAGCAAAAGTGAAGGTTAATGTATTGAGATAGTGTTTTATTTCAGGTTTTTTGGCAGCAAGATACTGATCATACCCATGGTAAATCAAAGAATCTCTTCCTCCGATGGAAACACTTGTTATGATGGCTTTGAAATCAATATTATAATCTTTAAAGCTGTTTTCATTGAACTTCAGAAGTCCGTCGTCCCCTCCTATCCAGCAGAATCCGTTACCTTCATGATAAACAACATTTATCTTGCCAATATCTTCAATTCGGAACGGCTGATC
>CAZLCF010000068.1:0-5648 GCA_964557905.1 uncultured Rikenellaceae bacterium
AGTTCCTTAAGCTTTTTTTCTGATTTTATCACATCAATAAATTTTCAACAAAGGTAGAAATACGTCAATTACATGGCACTGTTTTGAAAAATAAAAATAATATACTAATTTAGTCGTGAATTACGTTTAGAAATTAAATACTTAGACTATGAATAGAAAGTACAGAATTAATTCAGGTATTTTGTTTGTATTTGTACTGGCCCTTGGTTTTCTTACCGCCTGTAAAGGAGGGAAAAAAGCCCCTGAGGATGAAATCGCAGTTGATTTGCCAGAGAATAATGCAGCAATTCTACAGGATATTAAACAGGCTGAAAAGATATTTAATGCATTACCGTCTCCGCTCGAATCAGCTATGCTTATCAAATCTGCAGGTGCAAAATTTGATGAAGCTCTGCTCAATCCGGTGACGGTTGTCAATACCTATGTAACCAGCAAGGCAATGGCTCTTAACCTGGGGGTTTATACATGCGACCTTAGTTTCGCCAGCCTTTATGAACAGACCCAGCTGCTGATAGATTACATGAATGCTGCCAAAAAGATGGCCGACGGACTTGGGATCCTGAAAGCCATTGAGCAGGAAGATATCGACAGGCTTGAAGAAAATATCAACAACAGCGAAGTTATTATGGACATAGTTTCCCAGACTTTCATGAATTCAAATTCATACCTCGAGGATAACGGTCAGCCGGCTACTGCTGCAATAGTTCTCGTCGGAGGATGGGTCGAAGGTCTGTATATCTCCACTCAACTGGTTGATATGAAAGAATTTAATGGTAACAAGCTGGTAGGGAGGATAATTGACCAGAAGCTTTCTATTGACATACTTCTTAACCTTCTCAATAGCAGCAAGGGAAATCCGGCCGTCGATGAACTGATGGTCGAGGTAGCAAAGCTTAAGGCTGTTTTCGATAAGATAAAAATCGATACATCACCTATCAGACCTGAATATGATGCGGCATCCAATACCACAGTCCTGAAATCACAAATAAAAACTGACATGACTCCGGCCACATTTATGGAACTTTCTGCAGTAGTTGCTGAGATCAGAAATTCATTTGTAAAATAAAACGCTATGAGACTATTTAAGACTATAACATTAGCTGCATTTCTGATTTTTGCCTTAAATGGTTACACAAATGCACAATGCAAGGCATTTGCCAAGAAAGAATGCCTTCCCGAACTTGCCACTTATACGCATGACGGTAACTATCATGCAGCCGTTCTGATTGAGGGCGAAGAGGCAGAACTATATAAAACATTTTACTCCGATATGGAGTACAGGGTTGCTATAGTCGGAGAGGATAAACTACCTGCCATTGAATTCAGGATCATTGATACAAATAAAAATGTCCTTTATTCAAACAAGGATAAGGATTATGCCAGTACATGGGATTTTAAGCTTGAATCAAGCCAGCAGCTTAAACTTGTGATCAAAGTCTCCTCGTTTAACCAGGCTGGAGATACTCCGGCGAGCGGTTGTGTAGCAATTATGTTCGGATTTAAGCTGAAGAAGTAGCACTCTACGTTTTAATATGTGTTGTAGGGACGTTGCATGAAACGTCCCTACTCGTTTTTATTCAGCTTGGGAGCAAGGTACCTGCCTGTATGCGATCCTTTACACTTCGCCAGATCCTCAGGCTTCCCCTCAAAAACCACATATCCGCCCTCTTCACCTCCTTCAGGACCAAGATCAATAACCCAGTCACAGCTCTTTATAACTTCCTGGTTATGTTCGATAAGAATGACAGAATGACCATGATCAACAAGGGCATTCAAAGATCTGAGCAGTTTATTTATGTCATGAAAATGCAGACCAGTGGTTGGTTCATCAAAAATAAACAGGATATGTCCATTGCCTTTTTCCTGACTCAGAAAGTATGCAAGCTTTACCCTCTGGCTCTCTCCTCCGGAAAGTGTACTTGAAGATTGCCCCATCTTTATATATCCGAGCCCGACATCAGATAAAGGTTTTAGCTTTTCAATGATCCTCTTTTCGCTCCGGCCCGGATGGCTGCTGAAGAAATCAATCGCATCGTCAATCGTCATTTCAAGCATGTCATAGATATTCTTTCCATGGTATTTCACCTCAAGAATATCTTTTCTGAATCTCATTCCTTTGCAGGCTTCACATGTAAGCTCTACATCAGCCATAAACTGCATTTCGACCCGGATGATCCCTTCACCCTGGCACTCTTCACATCGTCCTCCCTCAATATTGAACGAAAAATGGGATGCCTTGTAGTTATTCTGAACAGACGCCTGCAACTCTGCATAGAGTTTCCTTATCTCATCATATGCCTTAAGATAGGTGACAGGATTTGATCTGCTCGATTTACCGATAGGATTTTGATCCACCATTTCAATTCCTGTCAGTCCGGAAATATCACCAGCGACCTTCCTGAACTGTCCGGGTTTCAGGTTGTTCCCATTTATCCTGTTGGACAGATACTTATATAAAGTATCGGATACAAGACTCGATTTGCCGGACCCGCTCACACCTGTCACGGCTGTTATGGTATGAAGAGGGAACCTGACATCTATTGTTTTCAGATTATTTTCCCTGGCACCCATGATCTTAACAAAACTATTCCATTTTCTTCTGACCTGCGGTACCGGTACTTTAAGCCTGCCGCTCAGATAACCAGCGGTAAGCGATTGATTTGCGGTAGTAAGGTCAAGTCCTCCATGGAACACTACCTCACCTCCAAGCCTGCCTGCCTCAGGACCCATATCCACTATATCATCGGCAGCCCTGATTATTTCTTCTTCATGTTCCACAACAATTACCGAGTTCCCCAGGTCCCGAAGCTCACGGAGCACTTTGATGAGAAGATTAGTATCCCGCGGGTGGAGACCAATGCTTGGCTCGTCAAGAATGTACATCGAACCCACAAGATTACTGCCGAGCGATGTTGATAAATTGATCCTCTGCGATTCTCCTCCCGATAGCGTTGATGAAAGCCTTTCAAGCGTAAGATACGGTAGTCCTACATCAATTAGGAAACGAAGACGGATGGTTATTTCCTTCAGCAGCCTCTCCGCAATTACCGCGTCAGATGAAGTCAGGTTTATATCTTTGAAGAATTCATATAATTTGCCCACAGGTACTGAAACAAGCTCCTGGATAGTCTTGCCGGCAACCTTAACATATCCAGCCTCTTTTTTCAACCTGGTACCTTTGCATTCGGGACATGTTGTCTTTCCCCGATAGCGGCTCAGCAATACCCTGTACTGGATCTTGAATTTCTTTTCTTCAAGATGCTGAAAGAAACGGTTCAGTCCGTAAAAATACCTGTTTCCCTTCCATAGAAGTTCTTTCTGTTGTGCGGTAAGCTGGAAATAAGGTTTATGTATCGGAAAATCAAATAGTTCGGCATTGGCAACGAGTCTTTCTTTCCATTTTTTCATCGTTTCGCCTTTCCAACAGGCAATTGCTTCTTCATACACTGAAAGATTCTGATCGGGTATCACCAGGTTCTCATCAATACCTATTATTTTACTGTATCCCTCACAAACAGGGCATGCACCAATTGGATTATTAAAGCTGAAGAGATATTCCGTTGGTTCTTCAAACATAATTCCGTCAGCTTCAAATTTATTTGAAAAACTTTCCCTTTTTATGCTTTTATCATTAAGGATTACCACCTGACAATACCCTTGTCCGGTCTGAAATGCAGTCTGGGCAGAGTCAGCGGCCCTGCTGAAATTATCAGCAGAGTGGCTTATCACCAGCCTGTCAATCACTATATTGATGCGCTGACCGGGCTTAAAGTCTTCTCTGTTAGTTATTTCATTGGTTCTGATCATCTCTCCGTTCGACTCAATTCTATCAAATCCCTGCTTGCTGAGAAAGGAGAAATACTCAGATATTTTTATATTTTCAGGGATTTCTCCTGAAGAAGTGATAATTACCCTGGTATTTTCAGGAAGTGAGGCCAGGAAGCTGACAATATCATCAACACTGTGCTTCTTTACCTCCTTCCCTGAAACGGGTGAATAAGTCCTTCCGATCCTGGCATAAAGAAGCCGTATATAATCATAAATCTCTGTGGATGTGCCAACTGTTGAACGTGGATTGCGTGAATTGGCCTTCTGTTCAATGGCAATGGCAGGGGGGATGCCGTTTATGAAATCTACCTCAGGTTTGTTCATCCTGCCAAGGAACTGGCGGGCATAAGATGATAGACTCTCAACATACCTTCTCTGTCCTTCTGCATAAATGGTATCAAAAGCAAGTGAGGATTTACCTGAACCGGATACTCCTGTTATTACGACCAGCCTGTTTCTCGGTATGCTGACACTAATATTTTTCAGATTATGAACTCTTGCCCCCCTGATTTCAATACTTCCGTTCATCACTGATTTCCGGCTGTTCGTGTAATAATTTTGTTAAAATTCAAAAGTAATACTTTCAGATTAAAAAAAATTGTTTTCTTTTGTGTTACGAAAAATATCTTAATAAAGGAGGACTGCCTATTAAACAACTCTACTCTTGGTAATTAAAAGAGTGAGCTATGAACAAAATGATTTCCGATTATGAACTGATACAGAGGTTCATAAAAGGTGAGCAGTCGTGCTTTGAGCAGCTAATCCACCGTCATAAGAATAAAGTATTTGCGTATATAAGCTTATATATACGCGATCAGGCGCTTGCCGAAGATCTTTTCCAGGATACCTTCATGAAGGTCATACAATCAGTAAAAGCGGGCAAGTACTACGATAACGGAAAATTCCTCTCATGGGTGATGCGTATAGCCCATAACCTGACAATTGACCATTTCAGGAAGGTAAAACAGATGAATACCATTTCGAACGACGATTATGAGTCGGATATCTTCAATTCAAAGAAACTTTCTGAAGCCACGGTTGAGGATGACATGATCAGGAGACAGATCCAGAAGGACGTGAGGAAAATGATCAGCCTGCTTCCGGAAGACCAGCGTGAGGTGGTCATACTTCGTCATTATGCAGGACTGAGCTTCAAGGAGATAGCTGAAATCACAGATGTAAGCATCAATACAGCCCTGGGACGAATGAGATACGCCCTCATTAATATGAGGAAGCTTATGGAGGAGAAGAAAATCAGCTTAACATTAAATTAAAGGCATAAAGGCATAACGGCGCAAGGGTGCAGAGGCAAACCGTTATGCCTTTGTACCGTTGTACCGTTGTACCTTTGAACCACTTAAGTATAAAAGAATTTTATTCGATACAATAAGCTAAACAAATAGGCGTTCTTAATAAAAAATAATTACGCCTATGGGATTAACTTCTACTCCTTTCCTTTCATACCGCGATATTAAAACTGACAAAATTGACCTATTCGAGGATGCATTTGGTATTTACAGCCAGTTCAGCGATGTGATCGGTATCCTGAATCAGGTTAAACCTGTTCCCGGGAAACGGCTGATACGCCGGCTGATTGAGAAAATCAGAAAGGATTATTAAAATAACTCCGGTTTCAATCTTTTGAGATTCCTCGTTTCGTCCCGATAAATCGGGACTTCATTCGGAATGACAAAGGCATTTTGTTGAGGAAGAGGAGCGGCGGCAATTTGTTTGGGCAAATTGCCGCCGCTCCCTACCAATCCTATATTTACCCTGTCATTCCGAGCGTTAGCGAGGAATCTCTCTCGTCCTTTACAACA
>CAZLCF010000068.1:5748-12748 GCA_964557905.1 uncultured Rikenellaceae bacterium
TTTGCGCTGTCATTCCGAGCGTTAGCGAGGAATCTCCCTCGTCCTTTACAACACTATTTACCCTGTCATTCCGAGCGTTAGCGAGGAATCTCTCTCGTCCTTTACAACACTTTTTGCGCTGTCATTCCGAGCGTTAGCGAGGAATCTCCCTCGTCCTTTACAACACTTTTTCCCTGTCATTCCGGGCGTTAGCGAGGAATCTCTCTCGTCCTTTACAACACTTTTTGCATTGTCATTCCGGGCGACAGCGAGGATCCTCTAATTAGAATTACTCATAACATACAGATATTCAATTTAATACTACATTTTTCGTGAAAACACAGAAAATTTCTGTGTTTTTTCTTGTTTATTCGAATTCAATATGATATCTTTGTAATATCATATTAATATTATAAACAATGAAACAAGAATTCACTTTAAAACCCGTATCGGGTTATGTAGCTCTGCTGGCAGCATTTTTGTTCCTCTGCGGAGCAATTGCCGGATTCGCTTTTGAGATAATCTGGCTTGGTGTTATACTGACTCTTCTGTTCTTTTTTACCGTTATCGGTTTCACTGTGGTCAATCCGAACGGATCATGCGTTATGGTTCTCTTCGGAGCCTATAAAGGCACTATAAGGGAAAATGGCTTCTTCTGGGTCAATCCCTTCTACGTCAGGAGGAAAATATCACTCCGGGCGCGCAACTTTGACAGTGAGCCCATTAAGGTAAATGATAAGATAGGGAATCCGATAAAAATCGGTTTTGTGCTTGTCTGGAGGGTTCAGGATACATTTAAGGCGGTGTTTGATGTAGATGATTACCAGCATTTTGTACTTGTCCAGAGTGATGCTGCTCTTCGTAAGCTTGCCGGTTTATACCCTTATGATAATTTTGAGGATCATGAGGCTGTCATTGCTTTGAGAAGCGGCGGAGAAGAGGTCAATGATGAACTGGAGAAAGAAATCCGTGAAAGGCTTAAGATTGCCGGGATAGAAGTCATTGAAGCAAGGATAAACTACATTGCCTATGCTGAGGAGATAGCCAATGCAATGCTGAGGAGACAGCAGGCTTCAGCGGTTGTCTCGGCAAGATTTAAGATCGTTGAAGGCGCCGTCTCAATGGTTCAGATGGCTCTTGAACAACTTTCTACCAAGAAAATTGTAGAGCTTGATGAAGAGAAGAAGGCAGCCATGGTCAGCAACCTGATGGTTGTGCTCTGCGGCGATAAAGACGCTACACCGATAGTAAACGCAGGTACTTTACATTCGTGATATGAGTGATAAAAAGCCATTTGTTCTAAGGATAGACCAGGAGAAATTGAAGGCATTGGAGAAGTGGGCAGCTGATGAAATCCGCAGCACCAACGGACAGATTGAGTATATACTCGATCAGGCTCTTCGGAAATCGGGCAGATGGAAAACCAGATCAGAAAACACTAATATCTCAGAAAAATGAACAAACCATTGAAATACAGTTGTCCCAAATGCGGATGTAAAAATTGTACGACAGGGGAGATCAGGGCTGTTGGCAGTTTCATTACCAAGATCTTCGATATTCAGAACAGGAGGTTCACATCTGTTACCTGCAATGACTGCAAATACACCGAATTCTACAATGTACCTTCCAAAAGACTGGGAGACGTGCTTGATTTCTTCACCAGTTGATGAAATTGTTTACTGGTTGATGAAGTATATGGAATGGCAGGCGGCAACGCCTGCCGTTTCTGTTCTCAGCCTGCTGTTCCCGAGATGAACCGGGATGAATCCTTTACTTACACCCATATTTATCTCCTCTTCCGAGAAATCGCCCTCAGGTCCGATAAGGATAACTGCATCATTTCCTTTTTCATAAACCTCCGAAATACCTTTACGTTCTGCATTATGATCACAATGGGCTAACATCTTGGCTCCCTGATGTTTATTATTTACAAATTCACCAAACAAACACGGAGTATTCAGGATCGTATTACCTGCTTTCAATGATTGTTTCATGGCAGATATGATAAGATTACGGATCCTTTCAGGTTTAATGCCCGGTTTCTCGGTGTTCCTGCAGATAAGAGGTGTAATCTCATCAATACCGATCTCAACACTCTTTTCAATAAACCACTCAAACCTTTCAGGGTTTTTCAATGGTGAGATCGCAACATGAAGCCTGTAATTTCTCTTTTCAAAGTTCCTGGTAACAGACTGAATTTTTATCGCACATTTTTTTGGATCAGGATCAGTTATAGCTCCCTCATACAAATTGCCTTTTCCGTCAATCAGCCTGACAGATGTTCCTTTCTTCATCCTCAGAACCCTGATTATGTGCTTCGATTCCTTATCATCCAGGATGTAAGTATCACCGGTTATATCAGGAGCATAAAATACCTGCATAGGAAAGGTTTTGAACAAAAATAGTAAATTTGGATTACATGAAAATCGGACTTATCTCAGATACCCATGGCTGGATCCATCCCAGGTTGTTTGACCTGTTTGCGGAGGTTGATGAAATATGGCATGCGGGCGATATAGGGGATATTGAAACAGCCGATTCCCTGGCAGCATTTAAACCCCTCAGAGCTGTGTATGGCAATATTGACGGGCCTGATGTCAGGCAAGTCTATAAAGAACATTTAATTTTCAAGGCAGAAGGGACAAGGGTATGGATCACACATATAGGAGGGAGCCCCGGACATTATAACCACAGAGTCAAACCCGGGATTTATCATGATCCCCCGGGGCTGTTTATCTGCGGGCATTCACACATCGCAAAGGTAATGTTTGACAGAAAGGGAGGATTCCTGTTTATGAATCCCGGAGCAGCCGGATACCAGGGATTTCATAAGTATATGACTACCATCAGGTTTCAGATCAATGGAGGCAATATCAGCAACCTTGAAATAATTGAGCTTGGTGAAAGAGGCAAGGTTACCTTGTAGGGCTCTCCGGGTTTCCGGGACTGTTTTCAGCGTTTTCCCCTCTCATCCTCTGGAGGAACCTTCCAAGTCTGTCTTCAACTGCGATCATATATGTATAAGGTACCCTGACTGTTGCATCAGGATGTTTCCTGAGGTTCTGCTTTGTATTGGCTATAAGTGAATTATAATTGATGTTATATGCCTGAGTCATCATATTTCCTCTTATATAGGAGAAATAGTACCAGGTTGATTCATCAGCTTTAAGATAAATATCGAACATATCGCCTGACCTCCTGCGCTGGATCTCAATGAATCCATCGACATAAACATTTACCGGCTGGGTCCCGATGAATCCTATACCTATTTTGCCTGTCGACCTGAATGAGGATGAAGATTCGTTCCAGTAAAGTTTCACATCGTTCAGCAGCAGTTCGAAATTGAATTCTTTCGGGAGGTTTCTTGATGTTCCGAAAAGATCAAGTTCTTCTTTCATCTGTACAGCAGCTTCGACACCAAGAAGATCCTTCATTCCCTTTATATACATATCACTGTTGAGGTTCACCGGTTTAAGCGTAGGCACCAGTCTTATTTCATCGCTCATCATTTTCAGCGCTTCCGGCGAAAAATAAAAGTCAAAAGCAAGGATCGCATCAATATTAACATCTCCGGAATCAAGGGTATGTATCACTTTTCCGGCGCTTGTCATCTTTACCAGGTCGTAATTTGTGCCGAAATTGAGCCTGCCTTCACTCGACAAAATGCAATAATTCCGGTCGTATGCAATCATATTGCCATTAAGACTATGATCGGCAAGCTTTTCACGTGAAGCTATAAGGTATCTGTTCTTGGCTTTTTCAAAATAGAGAAATCCCTGTGAGCTGACCAGGTTCGCATCAGTCCAGGATTTCTGCGCTGAAAGGAAAGTCGGATAGATATGTATTGAATCAATATTGATAAATGATCCTGAGAAAACCATATTGTCGTTCGCATCACGAGGCTTCTCGCTTATTGGGATCATTACATTTTTAGGATCAATATATGATTTGAACTTAACGGGATAACTTATAATTTCACTGCAGCCATGAATTATCCCGGCGGAACCGGTAAAAGAAAGAAGATCCTTTGCTGCGTACAGGTTAACATCGCCTGAGAATGTAAAATCAGGGCTCAGCATAAATTTTTGACTTACAGGTATATAACCTCTTGCGCTTGTTGCCAGCGTGTCAACAGTGACTTCAGGAAAGTTGATCTGCTGGATCTCTTTGTTTTCATCGATATAATCATAAACTGCGCTTCCATAGTACCGTTTTGTTGATTCAATATCAATTTTTGCCGTATGCAGTATATGCTTGTTGTTAACTGCAACCACAGCATTCTGCAATTGTTGTATTTTAGCCCTCCTGTTGATTATAATCTTCCCTTTTTCAGGCTGGATAAGAGCGTCAGCAATATGGATATAATTGATATTCTCAGCTTCAATGTATTCTTCATTAAGGTGATAGCTTCCTTTCCATGATGAGAACGCGATAGTATCATTAACAACATTTGTTGCAAAGAAAGTCGGCTTATCAAGACTGGCGAAATCCAGTTTGATGAGCTTATCAGGCGGAAGAAGTTCTGTCTCTGCTTTACCTTTTTGTTCCATGTCCAGCACCTTGGTCCCCATGTTATAGGTAAAATCTGTCATGGTACAGATATATTGGATTTCGGGGAACTTTATCACTGATGTATCGGTATTCAGATGGAATTGTGTCATCTGGAGGCCGAAATTAATGTCCGTTCTTACATTTTCAGCAATGAAAGCATATCCGCTGGTTGAAGGTGACTTAAGGTTATATACTGAAGTATCAGCCTTTATCTGGCTTGATGCAAAGCTGAAACGATCGGAAGTGATCCTTGAATCTACAGTATTTATGATACCGGATCCATTAAGGACAGAAGGTGTAAGGATCAGTGTTCCGTCAAGGGCGGTACCGTTCTCAAACATATCAAAACTCTTTCCCTGGGCATTGGAAGCCAGCCACTCATCTTCCTTTGTAAGCCATTTTATAGCAACATCTTCAGCTTTGGTGTTTGGAAACAGACCTGCACCATCTTTGTCAATATTAAAAGTAGTTGCCTGTGTCAGCATCGAATCAGGAAAGAACTTAAACTCTTCTGATGTTGTCGTGGATGTTAAATGTTTCAGGGAACCGCTGCCAATGAGCCCTTTATTGCTCATATTGATATTATTATACATTATCCCCTTTGTTCCATATACCTCTATGCCCTCTTCAGGTACCGTCATGTTGAATCCAAGGGAATTGTTTTCCTGTATTGTAAGGTACTGACGTGTAGGCTTAAGTATATTTCCTGCGACGAATTCCCCAACCAGGTTCATATCCTCGTTTGTGTAATGGTCAATATTCTCATAAGTGAACGGATCGACTTTGAAATAAAAATCTGACTGAGGATATACACCTTCAAGTCCTGGTATCTTATCAAAAAAGATATAAGAGAAAGTTACTGCATTTATGATTGGATATTGCTTAAGGCGCCTGAGTCCCGACTTATTGTTGGGATCATCAATATAAAGTTCGGCAGTGCCCAGCTGAATGAGGTTATCCACTTCTTTAATTACCGGATTGCCATATTCATCCTTTTTATCAGTTTCCACTGCAATTCTGATAGAATCGATTTTTTCGAGCCGTATTTTAAAAGTATCATAGCTGAATGAGAAGTTATGACCAAAAACGGTAAAAAGACCGGCTTCCACAACACCATCAAACTCCATACTCCTGTTTTTTCCAATCACCACCTGCTGCCTGTAAGGGTAAATTGCGACTCGTTGTGAATCGCTCAGGTAAACTCCTGATACACCGTTCACAGTGAGACGAAAATTCCTGAGATCAAGGATTGCATTGTCCAGTGGAGCTTTTGTTTCGCTCATAATACTCAGGACATCATAATCCTTCCTCTTCGCATAAGAATCGAGGAAATCGTCAACTTTATCCTTGAGTGTTATTTCATTATACTTGCGGTTATAGAACACAAAACCCTTATTTGCCATATCTAAGCACAATGAGGTAACTGCTTCAACAGGCTTGTTAAGCCACCTGGCAAACTCCTCCACTGGAAATGTCTCGGAATAGTAATATTCTGCAAACTTTTTAAGTCTGCTCAGGGGATGATATTCATCAATCCCTGAAAGTCGCATAAAATAGTTGGCATCAAAGAATGATCTGGATTCAAATTGTGCCTGCCCCAGGGCAGCCCCTCTTGCCCTGGAGAGTATTATTTTCGAACCCTTCATATCCCATGACAGGTATTCAAAATACATATCCAGGTTATGAAAGGAGTCAAAATACGGACTCCTGGATACAGGATTATTGCCACGGAAAAGGTTGACCTGCCTCATCTCTGCATTATACGAAAATGCCAGGTTCGAATGAAATATTGAATCAGCATCAAGATACAGCGAAATGGTTGTTTCAGCACTGTTAAGTCCTGTCTTTGAAAAAATAAATTCATCAGCCTGTATTTTCAAATAAAGTGTATCGTTCCTGAAAAGTGTGATTTTTGCAGGTATGAATTTTGTTCCCGCACCTTTTACTGTAGCCCCTTCAAATGTAAGACCTCCTTCATAGTTGACCCCTTCATAGATATTTTCAAGCCTGAACTCTTTGATATATGTCTCAAAACGCGGGAAATTAGCTCTGTCCTTATTTTTATAAGTTATTGACTGATCGGAAAGTGAGCCGTAAACAGGTGTTTTAAAATATGTTTTATGGGTCAGTCTGGCAGAATCAATTGTGAAATTGTTTTTTGTTATATTGATGATATAATTTTCAATTTCAGCAAATACATCCTCTCTTGCATAGCCAGCCTTTTCCCATGTTATAATACCTTTCTTGCCATGAAATTGCTGAATCTCAGGGTAATAATTGCCTGATGCATTATATATCTCAGTACTGTCCTTCTGTGAGTAACAGGTGAGTGTAGCATCGGTCACTTCTACAAAGAACACAGTGTCGTGTAAGAATTTCAGGGGACTCTCTTTAACTTTCCACTGGATTGCCAGGGATTCCGACAGGATGTTGTCTTTTATCATCAGACCGGTATTCTTAATGTACCTTG
>CAZLCF010000069.1:0-12548 GCA_964557905.1 uncultured Rikenellaceae bacterium
TAAAACGCGGTATTATTGAAATGGCTGATGCAATTGCAATTACCAAGGCTGACGGGATAAACAGTGTTGCTGCAGAAGGAGCCAGAATTTCATTCCAGAATGCTTTGCACATGTATCCTGCACCTCCGTCAGGATGGAAACCACAGGTGATGATATGTTCCGCTGTGGAAAATACGGGAATCGCAGAATTGTGGGGCAAAATATTGGAATATGTTGCTTTTACAAAGGGAAGCGGTTATTGGGATGAACACAGAAAACAACAGGCTGTTATAAGAATGCATGATACAATTATCGAATACCTCAATAGTTCATTTTATAATAATGAGGATGTAAAAATGATAAGGCCTCGACTGGAGCGTTTATTGCATAAGGGCAGAATTACATCATACAGGGCGGCTGTTTATTTGATTGATAAATATCTTAAAAGGTGATTTGAATTTATGGCTGCTGATATATTTACGCGATTTGAATAATTGAAAATCCGATAAATAATTAAAATTATTAAATATGAAAAAAATCGTTTATCTGTTTTTAGCAATTTTATTAGGTTGCAGTTCAGAACCAAAATTTGTTGTGAAAGGAAATATTCAGGATTCTGACAGCATGACCTTCCTTCTTCAGAAAAGAGAAGCCGGGGTATATGTCAATATTGATTCAGCAATCTCCAAAAAAGGGATCTTCAAAATGACAGGTGCTGTTGAATACCCGGAAATGGTCAAGCTCGTTGCCAGAGATAACCAGAAAAGATTTTCCTTCTACCTTGAGAACTCCGAAATCAACATAACTGGGAAGCTTGATTCCCTCTATGATGCTAAAGTTACCGGGTCAAAAACACAGAATGAATACCAGGCCTTCATTGATTCCAATAAACCTTTAAGCGAAAAATACTCAAATTTATATACTGAATACCAGGCCGCACGCCAGTCAAATGACGCTGAAAAGGTCGCCCAGCTTGAAAAGGAAGCGGAGGTAATCCGGAAGGAGATGACCCAGCTTGAAAAGGATTATATAAAGAATAATCCTTCATCCTTTGTGTCACCGTCAATATTGAAGAGCCTGAGTTATGATATGGAAGCCGTAGAAATTGAGACTGCCATCAATGCCATGGATACCAATGTCGCTAAAATTCCGATTGTAAAAGATCTTTTGGCATGGGCCCAGGTTATGAAAGCAGTGGCCGTAGGACAGAAGGCTCCGGATTTTACGATGAATGATATTGACGGAAATCCTGTCACTCTCTCATCAAAAATAGGCTCAAAGCTGCTTCTGATCGATTTCTGGGCAGCATGGTGCAATCCATGCCGTCAGGAAAACCCTAATGTGGTAAAAGTATATAAGGAGTTCAGCAAAAAAGGATTTAACGTTTTCGGAGTGTCACTGGACAAGGAAAAAGAAGCCTGGATCAAGGCAATCGCAGATGATAAGTTAACATGGACGCACGTTTCTGACCTTCAGTACTGGAACAACGCGGCTGCCAAGCTTTATGCAGTAAATGCTATCCCGGCAAATTTCCTGCTCGATGAGACAGGAACCATCATTGCAAGGAACCTCAGGGGAGAAGACCTGTATAATAAGGTAAACGAAATCTTAGGGAAGAAGTAAGTCAAAAGTCCATAAAGTCTTATCTTAAGTGCATTCTTAAAAAAACTTTATAGACTTTATAGACTTTATAGACTTTATAGACTTTATAGACTTTATAGACTTTTATTCTTCCTTATTTAATTCCTCGAGTATAAATCCCGTTCCTCTTACAGTGCGGATATCGATATTCTTATCCTCAGAGACATACTTTCGAAGGCGGCTTATAAATACATCCATGCTTCGGCCAAGAAAATAGTCATCTTCACCCCATATTTCAGTCAGGATATCTTCTCTTGCAAGTATTTTATTCTTATTGATAATGAAATACTTAAGAAGCTGCGCTTCTTTCAGGGTAAGCTTTTCCTTTGTACTGCCACAAATAAGTTCAAGAGTATTGAATTTCAGAACGGTGTTTGAGATTTTAAATTCATCATTCGTTGATGAATATGCCCGTTTGAGGATATTATTGATTCTGAGTATAAGTACTTCGGGATCAAATGGTTTTGTAATATAATCATCAGCTCCGATCTTCAGCCCCCTGACAATATCCTCCTTGAGGCTTTTTGCGGTCAGAAAAATAATGGGCACATCAGGCTGAGCTTTTTTTATCTTTTCCCCGAGGGTAAATCCGTCCATTTCCGGCATCATTACATCCAGCACACAAATGTCGGGTTTCTCCTGGTTGAATAATTCCCAGGCTTCATTACCATCGCGGGCAAGCTTTACATCGAAACCATTAATCGTCACATATTGAGATAAAATATTGCCAAAATCCCTGTCGTCTTCTGCTAATAATACTTTCATAACCCCTTTCGGATATTTTAATAAGGTATTGTTACTGTAAATATACTACCTTTTCCCGGTTTACTGGTAACCGTAACATCTCCGCCATGGGCTACTGCAATTTTTTTGACATAATAGAGCCCCAGCCCCAGCCCCTTGTATTTATGAATATTGCCTGAAGAAGTACGATAGAACTTGTCAAATACGTGTTTCTGATCGGTCTTGCTTATTCCGATCCCGTTATCGGCAATCTTAATGCAAATGTTTTTATCATCGCTTATCCCTTCAATGTCGATTACCGGCTCCTTTTCAGAATATTTAACCGCATTTGAAAGAAGATTGTTTATCAGAGTGGTGAAGTAAACAAGATCTATATCTGCTTTTACTCCATTAAATCTGTATTTCTGGTTCAATGATGCACAGCCGCTGCATCCGGTCCTGAAGCTGCTGACAATATCATTCATGACCTCTTCAATATCTATTTTTTTCCTATCGAGCTGGAATTGGGTCCTTTCCCACATGCTTATTTCAAGGATCATGTTAATAAGCTGATTGAGGTGAACGCTCTGTTTGCCGATCAATTTTGCTGTTTCGAGAATCTTTGAATCATCAGTTCTTATCTGCTCCATCTCAAGGGTTTTGCCTGCCACGGTAATTGTGGCCAGCGGCGTCTTGAGCTCATGAGTCATATTATTTATAAAATCTGTTTTCAGGTTCGACAACCTCTTCTCTTCCATGAGATTGCGAAAGGCAATCAGGAAGATTACCACAACTACTATTATGCTGAAAATGCTCATTCCCAGAGAGGCCGAGATCTCCTTCAGGATCATGCTCTTTTTATCTGAGAAATCAATAGAATACTCAAAATTCATTGTAAAATAATTACCAGTCAGCCATGGCCTGCTTACCAGAATACTTGCCCTTGTCTCTTTAAGAGCGGAAGGCATTCTTTCCCTGCTCCCGGGCCGCCGGTTTATAAAAGACTGGTCCCTGTAGATCAGGAAAGTATCTACGTCAATAATCTCAAGGTTGGTGATTGAAATTATGTGGTTGAAATCCTTTTCAAATCCCATTTCCTCAAAATAAGAAGAGAGAATTGAAGAAAAATCCTGTTCCTTATTCAATAAGATCGTTGCATACTTGAAGATCTCCTTTTTCTTTTCCGCAAGCAGGGTAGAATCAGTGATTGTCTTAAGATCTTTAATTACCTTACTGCTATAATCATCAAGCAGCCTGGAAACCGTATCATAAGCAATTATTGCCCTGGGACCTCTCATCGATCCGACTGCCTCCTGGGAAAGAGTCCGGTATCTTAATTTAAGCAGTTCGTCATTCTGTTTCCAGAGTCCCGTGATAATAATTATCTGTGCGCTAATTAAGATCAGAATTGATACAATGCCCAGGATCAGGACTGTATTCTTTTTTTTCATATTTTACGGTTTTCTCCTCAAAATTATCTTTTTTTATTAAAAGGTCAGGATAACATGACAAACATTAACTCTGCATTAACCTTGTATTAACAGTGTACTGACTTTTCAGGCATTATCTTTGAATCAACAAATAGTAAAAACAAGGCAGTCATGAAAAAGAGCAGTTTATTATTAGCAGTGATTTTCCTCCTCACAGTCAGTACATCTTTCCAGAGGGTAAATGCCCAGGAAAAGTCAAAAGAGGAAAAGGAGAAGGAATTACAAATGGAGGAGGCTATAAATGCGCAGAAAAAAGCTATGGCCGAGCAGAAAAAAGCCCGGGAGGAAGTGAAAAAGGCTCTCGAGGATCAAAAAATTGAGATCGATGAAGCCATGAAGAATTACAGGTTCAGATGGAATGATACAAATGATTTCAACAGGGCATTCAGGGTCTATGAAGATCTGGGAAGAAACAGGTCGTTCTTCAACGGCGAACCTTTTATTGTTTCTCCCGACGTAGATGTTTTTACTAATTTTAACATGGGTGATTCTGAAAGAACCACGTGGGATTTTTCGAAATCCATAAAAGAAACGACCTTTACAAGGGATTATATTTTTGATGTGGAATCTACGGTAAGTACCGTCGTAATGTCAGTTAACGGCGATTGCAAATCCGGAGAGATCCGGATTATAATCGTCATGCCCAATGGAAAAACCTACTCTGATATTGTGATTGATGAATTCGGGAACCTTAACTGGAGGAAATCATTTACCATATCCGATACGGAAAACCAGGAAAAAGCCGGGGCATGGAAATTTGAAATAAGCTCTTCGAAAGCAACGGGATACTTCAAGATCTCGCTTCAGACATACTAGATATTATTCCCTCTTCAGTGTATTTATTTTCATTCCTGAAAAATGGGGCCGTATCAGGGGGACAGCCTCATTTTTTTTATTCTTTCTGTGCTGAGGCACGGCCTCCTTTTACACTTTCCACCCTTACGGTATATTTACTGCCGCCTTTTACAATCCATTTAAGGTCAATATGCTGATACCCTGCAATATTTGTTATTTCCATGCGCTGAGGATTCTTTTTCTGCTCAGTAGTGCGGTTAAGATCAGCATTCTCTACCGTCATTCCTGCAATAACGGTTCCGCCATCAAGATAAACATAGTCGGGCGGATCAATTTTATATTTTAAATTGCTTGCAGAATGTGTAGGCAGCATTCTTTTGTTCACGACTGTCGCCGTCACTTCCTTCAGCCCTCCATCCAGCTTGCTTACTTTTAAATTAGTCACTTCAAGCTTTGGTGATTGGTAAGAATTATAAATACAGAAGGCAGCGTTGCGGTGAGCATCAGTTTCAATCAGAAATCCGGGATGCAGTCTCCCGTAGTTCTTGCTGAAACCTCCTATTTCAACTTCCCCGTACACCGGATGATTGATCTTCTGCCAGGGTATAAAGGAATCTTCAAACAGGAGCAGTTTCTCAAATTCGTACTGATCAGTGTTTGTGGTGTCATAGAACATCAAATAACTGTTCCATAGTTCATTGGAATAGACAAAGCATCCCATTGCGCCGTGCCACCAGTCCAGTTCCCCGCCATAAACAGGGTACAAATCCTTCCAGATTGTCAGAAGTTTATAACCGGGAATCATTTCCTCACCCTTCTTCCCGATAGCATTGATGACAGCTTCATCTGCCCGGCTGTAGATTTCGGCTCCTCCTCCCTGAATTGACGGGCCTTTAAGGATCATCCCTCCTGAATTATGGAACGACTGGGCTCCGGTGACATTCCTGTGTTTTATTATAAAATCACGAACAGCCTGGTTCTCCGGCTGAGTGAAAGGATATTTATCAGCACCGTTCTGAACATAATTCGGCTCCCAGTTAAACCCCCAGTCACGGTTGCCATCATACCCGCCGGGACCATCCTCATTTATCAGTCCATCTCCATCATTGTCAATCCCTTCCTGTCCCAGTATTTCATATTCACCTTTTTCTCCCGGTTCAACACGGATCATCCTCCTGGGATCCTTGGGGTCGGTAATGAATCCCCCATCAGGATTTTTCCTTCTCATCTGACTTATATTCTTATCACCATTAAGATCATCCGATCCATCCTCATCATAAAGACCATCACGGTCATTATCCATCGGCATCATGCCTGATCTTGGAGGCACTCCAACCGATGTAAAATACTCCCGCGAATCCGGATTAACGGTTGGGGTTATATAAAATGTCTTGTCTGTAAGGAGTTCTTTAATAAATGAATTCTCATCATACATCTCACAGAGACACCATGCTGTGTACATTGCCATTTCCGTTCCCTGGAGCTCTATTGAATGTATATTGCCATCTATCCAGAATGCAGGTTTAAGATCAGGATCGCCAGTTTTCTTGTCTGAAATTGTCAGGACATTAATATCGCGTCCCTGGTATGATTTTCCAAGAGTTCCAAGCGTAACAAGATTCGGATAGGCGGCAGCCAGCTTTTTGCAGAAATCTGCTATTCCTGCTACGGTGAAATATTTATTCCATGATACCTGTACTTTTGGATTTGCAGGCGTACCGGCGGCCTTGAAAAAAAGCTCTTCGCCCTGTGGCAGGACCGGAACAGTCAGAAGTAAAAGGGCTGTTGTAAATATCAGGGTTGATATAATCTTTTTCATGATAAGCTTTTTGATTGAGTTTTTATTTCAGTTCCAGAGTGGTGTTTATCGTCCCGGTATTAATTGCTCCGGCAGTTATTTTAACAGGGCCTTTCCCTATTATCAGCCAGCTGAATTCAGCCGATGCATCCCCTTCCAGCCTTTGGATTTTCTGGACTTTCTGTCCGCTGAGGAATTTCTGGCCATCAGCAATTTCGAAGCTTATCCGCATAAGTCTTGTCCACATATTGTTTTCACCAGCTTCGGCACAGGTAGCGAATATTCCCTTATTGTGCACTTTCAGGGATATCCTGAAAACATTATCTCCTTTATTTTCAATTTCAGTGTCGAGAAATTCAATTTCAGGATGCATGCTTGCAATGGCAACAATGAATTTGTAATTTTTCGATATTAGTTCCTCCAGCTTTTCTGCAGGAGGATTGATCATGGCGAAAGGTTTTATGCCTCCGACCTCAGTTTTTTTACCCGGGAAATCCGGATGGACTATTTCGGTCCATGGTACATATACATCTTCCATTTTATTTTCTTCAGCATATTTCAGAAATGCAGTCCCGGCGTTTTTATCCTTTTCAACGGGGAACCACCAGGCCGGAGTACTGAAGCTGTAGCGTCCATAGTGATAATAAGCCCAATCCATAAAATTTCCCGGTTCGGATTTTGTGACAGGAACTCCCCTGACTCCTGTGATCTCACGGTATTTATCCGCTACGAGTTTAATTATAACCTCATCTGACTTCCTGACAGTGGTAAATTTCCTGTCCTGTCCCATCATCCGCCTCTGTCCCTGAGGCGGGAACTGACCTTGTTCCGGGGACGGGGGCTGTCCCTGCCCGGGAGACTGAGCCTCGGCAGATGCAGGTGATGTGCCCTGACGATCCATGGGTTTTGGTTGCTGATTCAGGTTGTCCTGGGGGCCGAACGCAAAAGTGATATAAATATTAAAATGACTGAAAAGGAAATCAAGCACAGCTTTTGATTCCGGTTCAGAAACAGGGTGGAGGCCTGCATTGGTACCGAATTCCTCATAATTGAATGACAGGTTCCTGTTGAAATTCACACCACCCGGACCATCCTCATTAAAACTTCCGTCCTTATCATTATCAATTCCTTCGGAAAATACAAAATATGATCCTGTTTGTCCTTTTCCAAGGTCAGCCTGTACCATAACTCTCTTATCCTCATCACTTTCTGTGAATGAACCTGCAGGATCCAACACACGAATCATGGTGATAAATCCGTCTTTATCAAGATCTTCGTAAGGATCTTCATCAAATGCAAAATCCCTGTCATCATCGGTTGATCTTGAATTTATGTTTCTCTCATATTTCAGGTCACGGAAGAATTGTTCAGTGGCATCGGGACTGACATCGGGAAACACATAGAAAGTGATCTTATCCAGGAGGGTTTTAATTTCCGGAGATGAAGATTCCTTCAGCAATGATGAAGCAAAGCCCAGGGCAAGCTCTTTTCCCAGGATATGGCTTCCCTCAATGCCTCCAAGAACAGCAACACCGGGCTTATTATCCTTGTCACCAGTGCCGATCGTCAGAACCACTATCTCACTGTTCCCGGCACTCTTCACAAGAGATTTGACTGAGCAAAGCGCTGGATATTCTTTTGCCATAGCATCAATGTTATGCATCATTGATTTATAGCTGCTGTAGCGCTTCTGCGCACTGGCAGAAAAGAATAAAATACAGCCGGTTATGGTCAATAACAAAGTCCGTGATGATATTTTCATGTTTTCTGATTGAATTATTGAAGTTTATCGGGTTTAGCCGGTCTCTTCGCCGGGGGCCTTAACAGGTTGTTGTTAAATGTTGGATCCCAGTTAGGGTTTCTGAAGAACTCAGAAGTCCTGATATTAAAATAGCCCAGTATGTGTTTGGGCGAAGCTGTGTATATGAGTTCATCATTATCGCCATAATAAGGATCGGTAATTGTCATTACTTCCTCAATCCCGGTATCATTCCTATTTGAAATGTCGGAATAAATTTCATAAATGTTTTTTGGAATGGCGATAATTATGGTAAACATGCCATAATCTTTTCGCTGGAAAAGAAAATAGGTGATTTCTATTGGTTCATTGGGATTGACACGATCCGTGGAATGTGGAAGTTGGCTTTCAAAGATAAAACCTTCATCCATTATCTTTTCAACGACAGCGAATTCTTTTGTGTTATGGAGGAATAAATAACAGTCTTTAAAATCTTGCAGAATTGCTGCAAGTATCTCTCCTTTATTCTTCATCCGGCTGATCCAGTTATCAGGCTCAAAAATAGCGTATATTATTTTATTTACAACACATAAACCTTTTGTTCTGTTATATGTTAAATTTGTATCCAGCCGGGAATTTTCAATGTTATGAAAAAGTGGTTTACAATTCTTATGCTCATAGTTGTTATGTCGTGCAGACATGACCCCTCCGGAATGGGAAAGGAAATAATCACCGTCAGCATAGCACCCATTAAATATTTCATTGAAGAGATAGCAGGTGATGATTTCAAGGTTAATATAATGGTTCCTCCCGGTTCCAATCCCCATATTTATGAACCATACCCGGAGCAGATAAGCAGGCTGGAAAGATCGGAAGCATATATCAGTAATGGATTCCTTGGATTTGAAGAAACATGGCTTGACAGATTTTATGAGATCAATAAAACAATGATTAAGCTGTCCCTTGGAGATAAGATTGTTCCAATAGCTTCCGGAGTTCAGCACGAAGGCGGACATACGGAGGGGGCAGATCCTCATTACTGGGTTTCACCAAAATGTGCCATGATAATGGCTTCATCCATAAAAGATCTGCTTTGCGGCCTTAACCCTGTGAAAAAGAATGAGTATGAATCAAATTATGATAAACTGCTCTCAAAGATCACTGAGGCTGACAGTCTGGCCGGGTCTTTGTTCCAGGGAACTGCCGGGAAATCATTTATGATATATCATCCAAATCTTGGGTACCTGGCAAGAGATTACGATCTTGTTGAAATACCGGTGGAGTTTGAAGGAAAAGAACCACCGCCATCAAGACTGAAAGAGCTGATAGACCTTGCAAGGACAGAAAATATTAAAACGATCTTTGTACAGAAAGAGTTCGACAGCAGGAATGCCAAAGCAATTGCACATGAAATCGGTGCTACGATAAAGGTTATCGATCCTCTGTCAGAAGAGTGGCTGACAACAACTATGGAAATTATCACGGAATTGCATAAGAGCTTCACTGAAAATTAAAATTATGTCGTACCTGTTTGAAATGCATTCTATATCAGTTTCTTACGGTGCCGGTTTTGTGCTCCGGGATATTAATTTCAGGGTGAATGAAAGCGATTTCATAGGAGTGATAGGTCCTAACGGAGGAGGAAAGACCACACTTCTTAAGGTGATACTCGGATTAATAAAACCAGCTACCGGGAAAATTATTTTCAGCAGTGATCTTATAGACGGGAACAGCATCGGTTATCTTCCCCAGCTATCGACAGGAGATATTAACTACCCGGTAACGGTCACGGATGTAATACTTTCAGGAATGATGATCCGTAAGAAGATCATTTCAAGGATGTCAGCATCCGATAAGAAAAGGGCAGCAGAGGTAATTGAGGAGCTTGGACTTTCGGGAATGGCACAATCATCATTAAATGAATTGTCCGGAGGTCAGCTGCAGAGGATTTTCCTTGGCCGGGCAATAATAGGGAATCCGAAATTATTGCTTCTGGATGAGCCCGGGAACTTTGTTGATTCAAATTTTGAAAATGATTTTTATGAAAAGCTGCGGGACCTGAACAAGCGTATGGCAATCCTGATGGTATCTCACGATATAGGGATGATCTCATCTCACGTGAAATCCTATGCATGTGTTAACGTGGGGCTTCATTATCACCCATCATCCGAGATAACCAATGAACAGCTCCTCGCTTACGGGTGTCCTATTCAGCTGATCACTCATGGTGAGGTTCCTCATACGGTACTTAAAACTCACAGTTGATTGGAAGGTAGTATTTTTCAATATGAATTTATTCTTAAAGGCCTGCTGGGAGCAGTATTTGCCAGTATAACTGCCGGACTTGCCGGAACATATATTGTTTCCCGGAGGATGGTTTTTCTCAGCGGAGGAATTACGCATGCATCTTTTGGCGGTATAGGCATAGGATATTTTGCAGGTTTCAACCCTGTGATCGGAGCTGCAATTTTCGGAATACTTTCCGCCCTGGGAGTAGAATACTTATCTATGAGACATAAGATCAGGGAGGATTCGGCAATAGGAATACTATGGGCTTTCGGGATGGCTATCGGAATAATCTTTATTTATCTGACACCGGGTTATTCTCCCAATCTTATGAGTTACCTTTTCGGCAGTATTCTTACCGTTACCAATGCCGATATCATTGCGCTCGGCATTATGTCACTGCTTCTGATATCATATTTCAGTATTTTCTACCGGACAATTCTCTATATTTCTTACGATGAAGCATTTGCACGTACTTATTCACCGTATGTAAATGCCTTTAAATATATTACAACAGCGCTGATTGCACTTGCCATTGTATTGAATATCAGAATGGCCGGTGTTATCCTGGTGCTTTCATTGCTTACCATTCCGCCGAATATTGCCATGCTTTTCACCAGGGTTTATTTAAAAATTATTATCTGGTCAATACTGGCTGGATTTACGGGAACAGCGGCAGGTTATGTGATCTCCTATTACGCAGGGATCCCGGTGGGGGCAACAATTATTTTTACACTTGTAGTAATATGGCTGATTGTGAAAGGTATTTATCAGGCAGTAAAACTGTTAAAAAAGAAATCATTAACAGGATCCAGGAATAATGATTGACAATTAAAGATTTAAGAATTAAATAGAATATTATGGATTACGATCTTATAATAATCGGAAGCGGTCCCGGAGGTTATGTGGCCGCTATCAGAGCGTCGCAATTGAAAATGAAAGTTGCAGTGGTTGAGAAAGCTGAATTGGGGGGCATATGCCTCAACTGGGGATGTATACCGACAAAATCATTATTGAAGAGCGCCCAGGTTTTCGAATATCTGAATCATGCATCAGATTACGGTATTACAGCGGGAGGAGAAGTAAAAGCCGACTTCAGGGCAATTATAGCACGCAGCCGGAGTGTTGCTGATGGTATGAGCAAGGGAATACAGTTCCTTTTTAAAAAGAATAATGTGACACATATCAGGGGATTTGGACGCCTCTCCGGGAAAAATACAGTCGAAGTTGAAGATACTGAGGGTAAGAAAACAAACCTGACTGCTAAAAACATCATTATAGCTACAGGCTCACGATCCAAAGAACTGCCTAACCTCAGGCAGGATGGCAAGAAGATAATTGGTTACAGGGAAGCGATGACGCTCGCTGAACAGCCTGCCTCAATGGTAGTTGTAGGTTCAGGAGCAATAGGAAGTGAATTTGCGAATTTCTACCAGACCATAGGGACTGAAGTAACACTGGTTGAATTTCTTCCGCGATTGGTTCCCAATGAAGATGAAGAGGTTTCAAAACAACTTGAGAGATCATTTAAGAAGCTTAAAATGAAGATCATGACCGGTTCTTCAGTAGAGTCTGTTGATACCTCAAAAAAGAGATGCCTTGTGACAATAAAGACACCAAAGGGTATTGAGACAGCAGAAGCAGATATTGTTTTATCAGCTGTCGGCGTAACAACAAATCTGGAAGGTATAGGACTTGAAACAGCCGGAGTCAAAACTGATAAGGGTAAGGTGATCGTTGATGAATACTACCGCGCATCAGTTCCGGGTGTTTATGCCATAGGTGATATCGTTCATGGTCCTGCCCTTGCCCATGTTGCATCCGCAGAGGGGATTATATGTGTTGAAAAGATGGCCGGCAGGGATGTGGAACCGCTTGATTATAATAACATCCCGGCCTGTACTTATACAAATCCGGAAATAGCATCGGTCGGTCTTACAGAAGCGGCGGCCAGGGAAGCAGGGTATGAGGTAAAAGTGGGGAAATTCCCGTTTACTGCCTCAGGTAAAGCCAGTGCATCAGGCTCAAAGGATGGCTTTGTAAAGCTTGTTTTTGATGCTGCCTTTGGAGAACTACTGGGAGCTCATATGATAGGAGC
>CAZLCF010000070.1:0-3887 GCA_964557905.1 uncultured Rikenellaceae bacterium
ATTCTATTCAGCAAGCAAATTTGCCATTGAAGGTTTCAGTGAAGCCCTGAGAATGGAAGTCAGACAGTTCAACATAAAAGTTATACTGATCAATCCTGGTGATTTTCGTACAAATAATTCGGTAAATCGCAGGAATTACCTTGCACCAACATATCCTGGAGATCCTTATCAAAAGCAATTTGAAAAAACGCTGGCAGTAATAGAAAAAGATGAAGCTAACGGATGGCAGCCGGAAATCTTTGCTAGGAAACTTATTAAAATCATCAATTGTAAGAATCCGCGGCAAAAATATATTATAGCATCATTTGAACAAAAACTGGCAGTGACTTTGAAATATATTTTACCGGATAGATGGTTCAGGAAAATCCTTGAAGACCATTATAAAATCGGATAATCAGTAAACCAGTAAAAATCTATTCTTCCCTTTTAATCCATTGATCAACAAGTTTTTCGTATGGCACCTGTGGTTTAAGGATGTTTTCTACAGTATATTTCCCCGCTTGTTTCTTTGAAAGCAGATGGCTCCATGGCACTCTCTTAGAAGTTCCGGAACCGGTACCGGTATTGCCATACTCAGCGAAATAAGCAGTTTTGTCGCGTTCGGTACCAGACCAGTTGGACCAGCCTTCGGGCAGAATGTGATCGCCTAATTCACAATTTATAAAGGCAACCCTTGCATAATCCCGCCACGGACGGCCAAGGTAAACTTTCTGTACACCCTCATCTGCCAGGAGCCTGCAGTTCAGAAAAACGTATCCAAAGGATTTCCCCTTTGGGGTACTTGCAGCAGTAATGAATGAATTGCTTTTGCTGCGTATTGTGCAATTATTAAAAAGTACTGTTGCGGCACCAAAAATAAAATCTGTTGTTCCTTCTATATAACATCCGTTAAAATACTGCCGGTTGTTAAGCCCGTCTGTATATAAAGCATCCTGGTTCCCCAGTATACGGCAATTTTTAAAAACACATCTGTCAGCATTCACGTGTAGGGCCACAGCCTGACCCACTGGTCCCGCACTGTTTTGAAATGTAAGGTTCTCAGCGTAAAAATCATCAGCATCAACCAGAAATGTATAGGTATAGAATGTACTGTTTCTTCCGCGGTTAATTTTGCTGAAATAGTCATTGTATGTAATTAAGGTTTTCTCTGCATTTTCTCCAATTATAGAAAGCCTGGTATTGCAGGCGGGTACCACGATTTTTTCATTATATATTCCATTCTTAACAAAAATTGTAATCCGCTGGTCGGGAAATGATTTACAGGCATCAATTGCCTGCTGAATGGCAATGTAGTCCCCGCTGCCATCCTGAGCGACAGTCATTACATATTTATCCTGGGAGAATAACGTGGCCTGACCTAAACAGATAACGAATCCTGATAAAACAAGAATTGACCTTAATGTCTTCATATACATATTTATTTTGGTATTATTCAGGTTCTTATTTTTTTCATGTTCTACAGACTACTAGTAAATCTAAATGAAAAGTAAAAATTGTCCTAATTTATATTAATTTTGCAAATCAAAATATTACGGCCCGTAGCTCAGCTGGCAGAGCACGTGACTCTTAATCATGGGGTCGAGGGTTCGATTCCCTCCGGGCCGACAATGTGGAAGGAATATTAAGTGCAATTTAAAGTTTATTAATTATGGCAGAAATCGGAAGATCAATCGTTAAAATGGATGTTGATAAATTACTCAACCTCCTTAATAAAGCGCTGGCCGATGAATGGCTGGCTTACTATCAGTACTGGATAGGGGCCAAAGTAGTGAAAGGGCCTATGAAAGATGCTGTTATTGCAGAACTGACACTTCATGCTACTGAGGAACTAAGCCATGCTGAATTGATCGCGACAAGAATAATTCAGCTCGGAGGAATTCCTGTTCCGTCACCGGATGAATGGCTAAAATTAACAAACTGCGGATATGATTCTCCCTCTGATCCGTATGTGGAAGTAATACTTGACCAGAACATAAAAGGGGAGCAATGTGCTATCCGTACTTACAGCAAACTCCTGGATATTACCCGGGAAGCTGATCCGGTGACCTACAATATAGTTCTTACAATTATTTCCCAGGAGGTTGAACACGAAGAAGATCTCTCTGCATTAAAAGAAGATCTGGAATTGATGCTCATGAAAAGAAAGTAATATGGAAATTACATTCGAAGGAGGAAAAGTAGTTACTGCCCATACTCATGGCCATATAATTAAAACGGACCAACCTCTTGATAATGGAGGCGGAAACAGTGCACCTGCTCCTTATGACCTGTTTTTAGCATCGATCGGAACCTGTGCCGGAATTTATGTAAAATCTTTCTGTGATAACCGTAAAATACCGACAGAAGGTATAAAAATTGTCCAGAGCTATGAATGGAACAAGGAGACTGGATTGCCGGTGACAATAAAGCTTGACATCAAATTACCGGCAGATTTTCCTGAAAAGTATAAAGCCTCTTTAATACATGTTGCAGAACTTTGCAAAGTCAAAAAGACTATTGCAAATCCACCTGTTTTTGAAATAATTACTTCAAAACTCTGATTAACTTTTCTCCAGAGTTTGCTAAACCAGGTACATGTTTATGAGTTGTTCGTACAGCTCCTGTTTCCCGCTTAAAGTTTTTGGTTCACCTTTTTTAACAGCAATATCCCTCAGCATTTCCAGGGTCAGCTTTCCCTTTTCAAAATCTTTGCCGGGGCCCTTATCGAATGATGCATACCTGGCTTTCCTCATTTTAAGATAGTCGCTGTCTTTCAGCACTTTATCGGCAATCAGCAAGGCCCGTGCAAAGGTATCCATACCGCTGATGTGGGCGATGAAAATATCTTCGACATCTGTTGAGTTCCGTCTTATTTTTGCATCAAAGTTGATACCTCCTGTTTTGAAACCGCCTGCCTGAAGAATGACCATCATGGCTTCAGTGATCTCATAAATATTTGTCGGGAATTCATCGGTATCCCAGCCGTTCTGGTAATCTCCCTTGTTGGCGTCAATGCTTCCCAGCAATCCCGCATCTGCAGCCACCTGAAGCTCATGCTGGAAGGTATGACCGGCAAGAGTTGCGTGGTTAACCTCAATATTAAGCTTAAAGTCTTTGTCAAGCTTATGCTGGCGAAGGAACCCGATAATTGTTGCCACATCAAAATCATATTGATGCTTTGAGGGTTCCATAGGTTTTGGCTCGACGAGGAATGTTCCCTTGAAGCCGTTTTTACGGCCATAATCGCGTGCCATTGTGAGCATCATGCCCATATGTTCAAGCTCTCTTTTCATGTCGGTATTATGAAGGCTCATATAACCTTCTCTCCCGCCCCAGAAAACATAATTCTGGCCGCCGAGCTCTATGTTTGCATGAATTGCATTCCTGAGTTGTGCTCCCGCACAGGCAACTACATTGAAATCGGGATTCGTTGCTGCACCATTCATGTAACGGGGATTTGAGAAAAGGTTTGCTGTTGCCCAGAGAAGCTTGACTCCGGTCTGCTGCTGCAACTTCTTCATGAGGGGCACATACTTTGTTAGACGTTTTTCAATCTCGAGAACTGATCCGGAACCGACAACATCAGTATCATGGAAACAGTAGAAGCCTGCTCCTATTTTCGTAATAAATTCAAATGCAGCATCAAGCCGTTGTTTTATTTTATCATCAGTCAGCAGATCTTTCCATGGATGGGCATGGGTGGCATCGCCAAACGGATCGGCACCATCGCCACAGAAGGAGTGCCAGAAGGCAACTGCAAAACGAAGATGATCCTTCATCTTCATGCCTGATACGACCTGGTCAGGATTGTACCATCTGAATGCCAGGGGATTTTTTGAATTTTTTCCCTCGTACTTGATTTTCCCTATTCCGGGATAGAATTCTTTTTTTCCTTTGTAAATCATATT
>CAZLCF010000070.1:3987-12335 GCA_964557905.1 uncultured Rikenellaceae bacterium
CACAAAGGGACACAAAGGAAAATCATATTTTAAATAGATTTCAGATATTTCAGCCATGATGAATAAGCCTCTTTGTATGCATCTGATTTCAATTTGTCAGGTGTTGTTACTCCAACCTCCTTCAAGCCTGCAAATGCTTCTTTTACAGACTTATAATAACCGCATCCTATGCCGGCACCTCTTGCCGCGCCAAGTGAACCATCAGTGTTATACAGGTGTATTTCAGTTCCTGTAATACACGATAATGCCTCCCTGAATATCCTGCTCTGGAACATGTTTGCAGCCCCGGCCCTGATGACTGAAGGAACTATCCCTGTCTCCTTCATTATATCAAGCCCGAACCTTATTGAAAAAACAATGCCTTCCTGTGCGGCTCTGAATAAATGAGCATTCGTGTGAGTATTAAAATTCAGTCCTATTATTCTTGCACCCACATCCCTGTTCCCCAGCATTCTCTCGGCACCGTTGCCAAAAGGCATAATGCTGAGCCCTTCAGAACCGGGAGATACTTCTTCGGCCAGTCTATTCATTTTATCATAACTCATATTATTGCCACTATTCCGTCTTAGCCACGAATTGAGAATGCCTGTTCCGCTGATGCATAACAGGACCCCCAGACGAGGCTTGGATGGTGAGTGGTTAACATGAAGGAAACTGTTAACCCTGGAAAGAGGTTCATGTTTCTTCTGATCTGTTACTCCATAAATCACTCCTGATGTTCCTGCTGTAGCGGCAACTTCACCAGGTTCCATCACGTTCAGTGACAATGCATTGTTTGGTTGATCACCCGCCCTGTATGAAACCGGTATTGCCTCAGGCAGACCAAGTTCAGAAGCAACGGTTTTCAGCAGTTTCCCCTGTATTGAAAATGATGGTACGGCAGTAGCAAGAATATCTTCTTTAAAGCCAAAGAAGTCCATCAGTTCCTTTGAAACGCCATCCTTCTTAAAATCCCAGAAAATTCCTTCCGAAAGTCCTGAGAATGTTGTCAATGGTTCTCCTGTCAGTCTTAATGCAAAATAATCTCCGGGGAGCATGATCTTATGGATCCTCTCAAACAGTTCAGGTTCATTCTCCTTTACCCATGCCAGTTTTGTGGCAGTGAAGTTCCCGGGAGAATTCAATAGATGTGAAAGGCAAAAATCCTTACCGATCCCGTTAAATGCCTTATCGCCATAAACGACAGCTCTTCCGTCGCACCAGATGATTGAAGGCCGAAGAACTTTAAAATCCTTATCAAGGGTAACAAGACCGTGCATCTGGTATGAAATACCTATCGCACCAATCTCATTTTTCTTTGCTCCAAGCTGATTATTACAATCAGCTATCGCGGCTTTAAGGTTAGTCCACCAGGTTTCGGGATCCTGTTCGGCCCAGCCAGATTTCTTTGCGATGATCTTCATTTCATCTTTCGGGTGAAATGCTGAAGCAAGGCATTTGCCTGATTCGCCATCAATTACCGAAGCCTTCAGTGAAGAGCTTCCCAGGTCAATTCCAAGCAATAACATAGTCGTAGATATTATTTATAATTCACCTAATTCCGGGGATATCAGTATACCGGTATGTCATATAATATTCAAGATCATGTTCAGGCTTTTCAATTCCATCGGGCAAGGGCTTTTTGGAATATGTCTGGAAATATAGCAAACAACCGTCTCTCCAGATCTTTGCATCCCGTTCCTGTTTGATAAGCAATGCCTGAACCTGTTCATATCGCTCCTTATCAATAAAATCTTTCGATTTGTTCCATTCTTCCTGCATCCACCTGACTGATTTTACTCCCTTGTCATAACTGTAACAAATCTCATCCCATAAAATTCTTCCAGACTTCAGCCTGTGATCCCAGGGCAAATGATGAAACCAGAGTAAAAGATTCTCAGGGCATGATCCGATATTTTCATATATGTCTCTCACCTTTGGAAAGTACTGTCCTACAGCGTTGCTTCCCCTGGAAGTCCTGTCAAAGCCGATCCCGGTACTGTCAGCCCTGTGATAATATACTGACGTCCAGTCCTGTCGTCCCCTGTCAACCCAGGGACCAGGTCCGTAGTGATGGCCGGCATACATTATATGATGCAATCCGAAAGGCGTCATATAATTAACTGTGATCTCACGTGAGTCAAGCATCATCTTACTTAGCCTCAGTACAGTCTCATTGTCATTTGTAAATGTCATCCTTATCCATTCATCTGCAATTTCTCCGGAGGCTGGATATGGATCCCATGCAAGTCGTCCGAAAGCATACCAGTTAGCCTGCGCAAAAGGATGACCTGTCCAGTTTATATCGCTGCCGATGTTGGAAACACCCGCCATTGCTGTAAGGTTATGGTTTTCGAGGGTGCCGTCAATAATTTTAGTAACCAGTGAACCTGGTCCTTTGGCATAAGTATCCGATTTCAGGCACTCCTCGTACAGTGGCGCAAGGAACACTAGATGCACGGAACAGCCAAGGTATTCCTGTGTTATCTGAAATTCCGGCATCAGTGATGTTTTAGGCATTGCTCCAAACAGGGGATGAAATGGTTCCCTGGGTTGAAAATCGACCGGTCCGTTCTTCACCTGTATGAGTACATTGTCCCTGAATTTTCCGTCAAGCGGAACAAACTCATTATAGGCTTGTTTTGCCCTGTCGTCCGGTACATTATTGTCATAAACAAAGGCTCTCCACATAACAATTCCGTGATGAGAGGCAACAGCATCAGCCAGCATATTGGCGCCATCGGCATGAGTTCGGTTATAATTCTGGGGGCCGGGCTGGCCTTCGGAATTGGCTTTAACAAGGAATCCTCCGAAGTCGGGGATAAGGTTGTATATCTCATCAGCTTTTTTTCTCCACCAGCCAATGACTTCAGGATCAAGAGGATCTGCTGTTTTTAATTCCCCGATTTCAACCGGGGTACTGAACCGTGCAGTAAGATATACTTTTATCCCGAAGGGCCTGAAAACATCAGCAAGGGCTGCAACTTTAGCGAGATATTCATTTGTGAGAATCAATGCGTTTGCATTGACATTGGTCAGAACTGTTCCGTTGATCCCTATCGATGCATTTGCCCTGGCATAATCAATATACCTTGGATCTGTAATGCCGGGCAATGATTTCCAGTCCCATAGAGACTGTCCTGCATATCCGCGTTCCACCGACCTGTCAAGATTATCCCAGTGATTCAGGAGCCTGATCTTTGTTTTTGGGGAACTTGAAATATCTAACTCTGTAATATCACTGTGTGTCTGAAGAAGCCGCAGAAAATGGAAAGTACCGTAAAGAACACCCTTATCGCTATTTGCAGCTATAGCAATGATCTTCTTCCTTTTATATTTTGCATTTTTAATTTTGCATTTTGCATTAATAATAAGGTATCCCTCATCACCCAGTGTTTTAAGTTTTTCATCCAGATCAAGGGAAGCGATTATTATAGAATTTTCTGGCGTTCCTGTAACTAAAGCTCCATGCTTTCTTATTGTTTTCAGTTGCGGAATATCTTTGCCAAGCAATCCTTTTAATCCCATCTGTAATTCTTTGGCTGAAGCTTTCAGAACCGGAGAGTCGCCTTCTATTATACATCCCCTTATCATTTTATTGTACTGTTCCAGAACTTCAGGATCATCTATAGGATCATATCGTAACCACAACCTGTATCCGTCTTCTGCGTGTAACTGAGGGGTCATAAATAAAATGACAGCCAGGATTACTATTTTAATAAAATATTGCATTGTACTTAATCAGTTCTATTATCGCGATTATTGTCTTTTCCGAAGAGTCGATTCGCGAATGATAAGTTCATGATTTAAAACGACAGTACTTAAATTGAAGGGGCCTGAATTGTTAAGCTTATTTATTAGTGAAGTGGCAGCAATTTCTCCAATATCTTTTCCCGGATAGTTGATAGTTGTAAGATTTGGTTTAATAACCTGGCTCAGGGGTTCATTGTTGAATCCCACAACGGCAATCTCATCTGGTATTTTTACACCAAGCTTTTGTAATTCGCAGATTGCAGCTACAGCCGTTGCGTCATTTGCAGCAAATATCCCGTCAGGACGGGTTTTCATTTTCATTAATGCATGTGCAGCATCTTCTCCTGCCTCGTTATTTAATTCACTGATGATCAGCAGATCCTGGTCATATTTTATTCTATTATCAATAAGAGCTTGTTTATAACCGTTGAAACGTTGTAAGTAAACATTTCTGAGAAGGTTTCCTCCAAGGTGCATTATCCGTCGGCATCCTTGTTCAATCAGGTGGGAAGTAGCTTCGTATCCGGCTTTGAAATTATCAATCACCACGCTCATACAACCATGACATTCTGCCACGCGGTCGAAGAAAACCACAGGTATGTCTTTGTTAAAGAGGATGTTAAAATGATTGAGATTTTTAGTGTCATAAGCGAGAGATATGAGAATCCCGTCCACACGACTGTTAAAAAGAGTGGAGATACATGTAACTTCCTGCTTTCCTGATTCCTGGGACTGGCTGATCAGCAAACCGTATCCATGCTGATTGGTAATCTTTTCAATCCCGGCTATTACTGTAGCCATGAAATAACTGTTAAGCCTGGGGACTATAACGCCTATAGTTTCAGTTCTCTGTTTTCTCAGGCTGCTTGCAAATTTATTCCGCTGATATCCCATTTCATTAGCTAAAGCCTTTATTCTTTCCCTTGTTGCTTTACGGATATGAGGATGGTCCTTCAGCCCCCTGCTGACTGTGGAGGGTGAAATTTGCAAAGCTTTTGCAACATCATAAATAGTAACCTCTTTGTTGCTTTTCATATGTATAATAATTAACAAAAATAAGATAAATTAAAGAGAAATTAAGAAATTTAAATCTTAATAAATGCAATCGGTTGCATTTTTTTATTCAATCAATTGAATAATATGCAACTTTTTGCTATTTTTATAGGATGATATCTTACGGTTGATCTTTTGAACCAATTAACAAACAGATTAACAGGAAGATAAGCTTTACAATTCTATTACAAATGACAGGTAATTTCATTCCGAAGTGCCTTATTGTAACAGCATTGATTTTCCCATGCTTTTTATCAGGCAAACTACCGGCCCAACCTTCATATGGTACCAGGTCATTTATATCGTACGGCAAAGGTTCCTTTGCAATTTATTCTTCAGAGAAGCCGGTCCCTTTGCTTGTCAGCTCAGATGACTGGCCGGGAGTAACACGGGCATTCAGAGATCTGCAATCTGATATTTTTAAGGTTACTTCATCAAAACCGAAATTATATTCTGATGTAATACCAAGGTCGAGAGAGATTATCATTGCCGGAACTATAGGCAAAAGCAGATTGATTGATAAGCTTATAGAGAAAAGAAAAATAGATATCAAAGACATAAAAGGAAAATGGGAGACATTTGCCATTCAACTTGTCGACAAACCATTCAGGGGTGTAAAAAAAGCTTTGATAATTACCGGTAGTGACAAAAGAGGTACTATCTACGGAATTTATGAATTATCAAGACAGATTGGTGTTTCGCCCTGGTACTGGTGGGCAGATGTTCAACCTGAAAAAAAGGATGCTATTTATGTAAAACCGGATTTCAGGTATATTAACGGTCCCCCATCAGTGAAATACCGTGGCATATTTCTTAATGACGAAGCTCCGGATCTTACTAACTGGATAAGATTTAAATATGGCGATGTACCACCCCGGGATGATCCTCCCGTTCCGCCTGGTGTTGCCAATTACGGACGTGATTTTTATACTCGGCTTTTCGAGCTGATGTTAAGATTGAAAGCCAATTATCTATGGCCGGCTATGTGGAATAATGCATTTAATGAGGATGATCCTGAAAATCCCAGGCTTGCTGATGAATATGGCATTGTTATGGGAAATTCACATCAGGAACCGATGCTCCGGGCACAAAAAGAATGGGATCGGCGTTACATAAAAACGATTGGCACATGGAACTATGCAAAACATCCTGATATCCTGGAAGCATTCTGGAGAGAGGGAATCAGGAGGAACAGGGATTTTGAAAATATCATTACCATAGGCCTGCGGGGAGCAAATGATACTCCTATGGCACCTGGCGGTCCGGAGGAAAACATGTCACTTCTTGAACAAATTGTGGGTGTTCAGCGTAGGATCATTGCTGAGGAAATGAATACTGATGCGACTAAGGTTCCGCAGTTATGGTGCCTCTATAAAGAGGTGCAGGATTTCTATAAAGCAGGAATGAGAGTTCCTGATGATGTCACCCTCCTATGGGCTGAGGATAACTGGGGCAACATAAGAAGGCTCCCCACGGCCGAAGAACGGAAAAGAAGCGGAGGTGCAGGCATTTACTATCATTTTGACTATCACGGAGGCCCAAGAAGCTACCAGTGGATAAATACCAATCCCATTCCTAAAATATGGGATCAGATGTCTCTCGCAAAACAATATGGAGCCGATAAAATATGGATTGTCAATGTTGGCCATTTCAAAGGATATGAATTCCCGATGGAGTACTTCCTGGATCTGGCATGGAATACAGAACGTCTTGATAATGAAAACATAATTGATTACACTAAACACTGGGCAATCAGGGAATTCGGAGATAATTTTTCGGAGGAGGTCACAAATATCATGTCCCTTTATACAAAATATAATGGCAGGAGAAAACCTGAGCTTTTGTCTCCTTCCACCTACAGCCTTGTCAATTACTGTGAAGCTGAAAAAGTAGTTGATGATTTTAAGACTATTACAATCAAAGCTGAAAATATTTTCAATAAGCTTCCTGCTGAAAAGAAGGATGCTTTTTATCAGCTCGTATTATTTCCTGTTAAGGCTAGTGCGATTGTGAATGAATTATATCTTGCTGCCGGAAGGAATAATCTATACTATAAACAGGGCAGGGCAAGCACAAACGGGTGGGCTGACCAGGTCCTGAAATTGTTTCAGGCTGATACAAGCCTTATGGGTTATTACAACCGCACATTTGCCGGCGGAAAATGGAACCATTTTATGGACCAGGCACACCTGGGTTATACAAGCTGGGCCGATCCGCCTATTAACAGCCTCAGAGCCCTGAACTTAAGATCTGTTTCAGCGCCCGATTCCTCATCAATGGGTATTGCTGTTGAAGGATCTGAATCAGTGTGGCCTGGTGATGAAAACGAACCTGTTTTACCGCAATTTGATAATTTTAATCGCCAGAGCAGATATATTGAGATATTCAATAAAGGTATAATTCCGTTTCAATTCTCAATATCAGCGGATCGACCATGGATTTTAATCAGCAGGAAGGATGGCTTAATTAACAAGGATGAACGGATAATAATTACGGTTGACTGGGACATTGTCCCTGTCGGGAAAACTGAAGGAATAGTAAAAATAACCGGTACAGGTAAAGCCGTTGATGTCAGGCTTAATATTTTCAACCCTGATGAAATAAATCCTGAAACGGTCACCGGTTTCGTGGAGGGTGAAGGTTATGTATCCATTGAAGCTGAACATTTTACCGGGGAAAATGATTCCGGTGATCTCAAATGGATAAAAATTGAGGATTATGGTCATACCCTTTCGGCAATGAGAGCTGCTGCTCCGGTGGATGCCCCTCCTTCTGTTCCCGGAATTAATGCTCCCAGCCTTGAATACAAAATGTATCTTTTCAACACAGGTGAATTTGAAATCACATCTATCTTCGCTCCCACACTCAATTTTATACCGGGACGGGGATTGCAGTATGCTGTTTCATTCGATGACCAGCCACCTCAGATAGTAACCGTGGTTCCGGAGGACTATAATGCACAGAACAGGAATGCTGACTGGGAAAGATCGGTCAGCGACAATGCACGCTTTAGCAGAGTAAAGCTTATGGTATCATCAAAAGGATATCACATTTTAAAAATATGGATGGTTGATCCCGGTGTTGTAATTCAGAAAATAATTGTTAACACGGGAGGTTTAAGACCAAGTTACCTGGGTCCCCCGGAAAGTTTCTACAGGCCTGTAATAATTTAAAACTATGTACCCTAAGGTTAATCCAAAAATTCTGTTAACAGCTCTTTTAATCCTTTTTGTACTTCCCGGTCATTCACAAAAGATTGCATCGCTGGAAGTTAAGCTTCCCGTGATAACATATGGAGTGGATATACCGGTTTCTGTCGATCTCGACGAGATAACATATCTCTCAGATACTTTGCTGACACTTTATGAAGTTAAAGGCAAATCACGAATCCCCGTGCCTTTTCAGATCGAGCCCGGTAATTCACGGAAACTACACTGGATTGTCAAAGCAAAAAATGGTTCTTCGGGAAAATATCTTTACGAACTTGTGAGGGAGAGGACTGATCAGAAGGTCGAGGTAACTGCCTCAGTAAAAGATGGCGCTCTCCTTATTCATAAAGGAGA
>CAZLCF010000071.1:0-12315 GCA_964557905.1 uncultured Rikenellaceae bacterium
CCTCTTCCCATTCCGAACAGAGAAGTTAAGCCCGTCAGCGCCGATGGTACTGCAACTGTGGGAGAGTAGGTAGTCGCCGACTTTTTAAAAAAGAGCCCCTCAAAAAACTGAGGGGCTCTTCTATTTTGTGTTCCACATACTCACCTGACCACCAGCTCCGCCTTCTGCAGATCCGAATCCCCCGACGAACACCCGGTCATAATCTCAAACATTCCGGGCTCAACAACATACTTCATGTCTTTATTGTGAAAAGCAAGCTCATCAGGTCCTATTTCGAAAGTAACTGTTTTTTTCTCCCGTGGCTTTAATGTGATCCTCCTGAATCCTTTCAGCTCTTTAACCGGCCGCGTAACTGAACTTATCACATCCCTGATATACATCTGTACTATTTCATCACCTGCTACTTTACCGGTATTCTTTACTTCAACCGATACTTTTACAGTCTCTCCCTTTCTGATGGTTTTTTTGTTCAGGCGTGGTAGCCCGTATTTAAAATTCGTGTAGCTGAGTCCGTATCCGAAATGAAATAACGGATTGATCTCCTGGGAGATATAATCCATAAACTGGGCACTGGGCTTATGATTGTAAAACATGGGGATCTGTCCTGCTGACCTTGGAAATGTGATCGTCAGCTTGCCGGATGGATTTATATCACCGAAAATAATATCTGCTGCAGCCCTGCCGGTTTCCTGACCCATATACCATCCTTCAAGAACAGCCGGTACCTTTTTTACCAGTTCGTTTATGGCCAGCGGACGCCCGTTCATGAGGTAAACAACTACAGGTTTCCCCAGGTCTGTTATTGCTTCAGCCAGCTCATTCTGTTCACCGAAGAGATCAAGGGTCATGTTATCGCCTATGTGTGTCTTTGCCCAGGCCTCTCGGCACAGATGTTCATTTTCGCCAATGGCGAGGATTATCAGATCTGCCTTTTTCCCCACTTTTACTGCTTCCTCAATAAGTTTAAGGTTATCCTTTCTCAATGCAAATTTAATCTCGTCATACTTCCAGTTGAAATAACTTTTTGAAGTGTTTGTTGTGAGTTTGCATCCCTGTGAAAAAAGTATCTCTGTACTGGTACCGGCCTTCGCCTTAATGCCGTCAAACAGGTTAACTTTCTTATATGGCTCACCGGCATACCCTCCGAAGAAGAGACCCTTGGCACAGGGTCCTATAACTGCTATCTTTTTGTATTTACCCTTTTTCAGAGGCAGCAGATTATCGTTTTTCAGCAGCACAATGGATTCATGAGCTGCTTTCAGTGCTATTTCCCTGTGCTCAAGTGACTTGCTGACCTTGATGGCATTCGTAAGACTGACATAAGGATCTTCAAAAAGCCCTAACTCAAATTTCATTGTCAGAGCCTGTTCCACTGCCTTATCAATGTCTTTAAGACTGATTTTTCCCTCTTTGACCAGCCTGGGCAGCAATTTATAAAGATTACCCTGCGGAAATTCAAATTGTACTCCGGAATTAAAGCCGGTGATTGTTGCATTGCGTGCATCTTCAGACACCATGTGTTTATTGAACAACTGATCAACTCCATAATAATCAGATACTATCATGCCTTTGAAGCCCCATTCTTTCCTCAGGACATCCTTCAGAAGCCATTTATTGGCGTGGGAAGGCACTCCGTCAACCTCATTATATGACGGCATCACAGAAACAGGCTTAACCTTATCGATACACATTTTGAACATCGGCATGTGATAGTCTCTGAGTACCCGTAATGAATAATTTGCGGGTCCCTGGTTCTGTCCTCCTTCCGGTTGTCCGTGCCCGGTAAAATGTTTCAGGGTTGCTGCAACATTATTTTTTGCCACTTTCCCGGTTACGGTACCCTGAAGTCCTTTTACGGCGGCACAGGAGAGCATTCCGTTGAGATATGGATCTTCTCCATAGGTCTCTTCTACGCGGCCCCACCGTGGATCACGGCACGTATCAATGACGGGTGTCAGGGCATGATGAGTGCCCCTTGAACGCATTTCGTGCGCTACAATGCCATATACATTCTCAAAGAGCTCGCAGTCCCATGAACAGGCAAGCCCTATTGCCTGAGGAAATACAGTTGATTCAGGCCTCATCATCCCATGCTGACCTTCGTCCACGAACATTGCCGGTATTCCCAGCCTGGTCTTCTCAACCAGATATTTCTGTATTTTGTTTCTCAGCTCAACAGTTGCCTTAACTCCAAAGGGAGCCGGATGAATTGAATGGCATCCTTTGCCGAAAATATCCCTCATCTTTACCGGATCTTCAAAGATCTCTGGTTTAAAGTCTTCAACACCACCATTCCACAGACCCATCAGCTGGGCTGTCTTTTCCTCGATGGTCATACGTTTTAACAGATCCTTAACCCGGTCTTTTACAGGCAATCGGGCATCTTTATATGCAGCTTTTTTCTGTTTCATTGAAGAAGATTTTTACGTATAGTTTATTTTATGATTCATAATTATTATGGTTGTTTTTCAGCTTCCTTTATAATTCCATAATAGGCAGGTTTTGGCTGGTAGTTTCTGTCAAAGAGCAGCGGGTAGTTGGTTCGTCCTTTAATTGGCCAGTCGTTTTTCCATGAATATCCATCGTGTATTCCCCAGAAAGTGACCCTGGTGATTTTATCTTTATGTTTCAGCATCACTTTGAAGAGTTCTGCATAACGGTCGGTCAGCATTGCCTGAACTGAATCCGGCAGGCTTTCAGCATATGGATTCAGAATTTCCTGGTATTCAGCAGTCAGGGAAATATCTGCGCCATAAACATATTGAGGCGTCGGTAGGACATTAACCTCCATCTCGGTAATCATCACCTTTATGCCGAGAGCCCCATACTCGGTGAAGCTTTCATCCAGTTCGTCCAGATCAGGTGAGTCTAGATGCCAGTGGCCCTGGATACCAACACCATCTATCTTCACACCCTTAGATTGAAGATCCTTTATTAAATTAATTACTCCTTTTCTTTTATTCCTCAGCTCATTGTTATAGTCGTTGTAATACAATTCAGCTTCCGGATCAGCTCCATGTGTAAATTCAAATGCTTTCTGAATATAATCTTCGCCGATTATTTCCAGCCATCTCGATTTACGCAGACTCCCGTCTTCATCAACAGCCTCATTGACAACATCCCAGCCTTTTACTAAGCCTTTATAATGTCCCACGACAGTAGAAATGTGGTCTTTCATTCTTTCAAGAAGAGCATCGCGTGAGAGATTATTTCCTGATGAATCAGTGAAGACCCATCCTGGTGTCTGCGAGTGCCATACAAGAGTATGTCCGATGATTGTCATATTGTTCTTTAATGCAAAGCTGACCATGCTGTCGGCTACCGTAAAATCATATTTGCCGGGGGAAGGATGGATATTTTCCCATTTCATGGCGTCTTCAGCCGTGACGGAGTTGAAATGCTTTACAATAAACGGTTGTGCCTCTTTGTCAATACCATAGATCTGAGGGATATTCATCGCTGTGCCTATCAGGAAGGAGTTTTTGAAAGCATCCTTCAATCCCGGCTCACTCTTTTTGCAGGAAACAGATACAATGATAAAACATGTAACTGCCAGGAGCGTAATCATTGAAAGTCTGACTGATTTTTCCATGACACTGGCTATTTATTTCTTTTCATGCTTCTATGCATAAGACTTGCGACGGGCAGCAAGCTCATCCTGCATTTGTATTTCAGTCTTTCTGTTAATGCTGTAGATAAACAGGAAGATTATACAGAGTATTATTGCTATTGATGGGTAAATGCTGACTGTCAGCCTGATACCCTTGAGGGAGCTAGCGGTCTGTTCCACGTTCGATACATAGCCATAGAGCGATAACAATTTTCCGGCAAGAAAGCCTCCGATAGCCATACCGACCTTAAGTCCGACGACAATGCCGGCGAAAACAATACCTGTGGCCCGGCGCTTATTTTTCCACTCTGAATAATCGGCCACATCGCCCATCATTGCCCATGGAAGCGGCATTGTTACACCCCATGAGAAGTTAAATAATGTTGAAAGAATAAATATTAACCATATTGAGGTAGGAGGTGCGACCATGAAAAGTATGGCAGCCAAACCAGCGACACCAAGCCATGCCCTGAAAACGTCTCTCTTGCTGAACCGTTTTGCCAGTTTATTTGAAAGGGCGATACCCAGGATGGCCGCAAGCTGGCTTATAATGTTTATCACGCTAAATGCATTACCAGCGATATCGGCACTTGCTCCGGTCAGCCCGATCATGCTGAAAAAACCTAAAAGTACCTTATCAATGTCCATCAGGAATGCTTTCTGACTTTCTATATTCAGATAATACTTGAAGTAGTAAACCAGTATGCCGTTCCGCATTGAAAGGAAGATGAACATCAGGAGGAAGACAATAAACATAATTATCCACTGACGGTTCCTGACAAGATCAGTAAGATCCTGTTTCAGCGAGGTCTTTTGCTGCGGTGGCGGTTTTATTCTCTCTTTTGTCGTGAAGAACGTTATTAAGAAGAAGATAACGGCCAGTGCACAGAATATCCCCATTGTTATCTGGTATCCTCGGGCACTGTTCCCTTCTCCGAAATGGTTTACCATTGGCAGGGTAAAGCCCTGAATTGCGATTGTGGCAAGAACCACAACAACAAATCGTACTGATGAAAGGCTTGTGCGTTGGGCCATATTACCGGTGATAACTCCGCTCAGGGCAGAATAGGGATTATTGTTTGCCGAATAGATAGTCATCAGAAAGAAATAGGTCACATAAGCATATATGATCTTTCCTGAAGGACCAAAATCAGGTGTTGTAAATGCAAAATAACCAAGTACGCCGAAAGGCACTGCTGTCCAGAGTATCCAGGGCCTGAATTTTCCCCACCGGGTATTGGTCCGGTCGGCCAGGGCACCGAATATCGGGTCACAAACCGCTGCCCAGAGGCGGGCGACCAGGAACAGTGTTGCAGCAGAAGCTGCTGTCAGTCCAAAGGTATCAGTATAGAAGCTGAGCTGAAGCAGCATCATCGTCTGAAAGATAAAATTGGCTGCTCCGTCACCCAGGCTATAGCCGATTTTCTCCCTTGCCGATAGTTTTTCTGTTTGAGTATTCATGTTAGTCTTATTAAGGCAGGTTAATGTCTGATAGTATGTTTTAAAAAGAAAAAGGCACGAATTTTAGAGTAAATAAAATTATGCAATATGAATTACTTTTGCAACCGATTGCAAAAAAAGATTAAAAAAAGGTGCCACAGGGGCACCTTTCTAAAATATTCAGTAAATCTACTAATAGAACTTATACCTCTTGTCGACAATATTTGCTCCTTTACGAAGCGCTTCGAATGCCTCGTAGTTGCCTCTCATCTGGTAGGTAGCCATCAGTCTTTCCTGGAGAAGCTTCAGATCTTCGCCTTCTTTTGTCGTAAGGCTGTTGACAAAGATCATATATACTCCGTTTTCGCCCTTTACAGGACCAGCCACGACACCTTGTTTAGCTGCTGAGGCTGCTGCTATAAGAGCAGGTTCGCTTCCGGCACCAGGTACGGTATATGATCTGAAATTTACCTGTGTAGCTTCCTGTACATTGAGCCCCATGGCTGATGCAATATCTTCAAGTGTCTTTCCTTCCTGGTTGTTCTTTATGAATTCTGACGAAATGACTTCTGCTTTCTTGTCTTTCAGAAGGATGAATCTTATATCGTTCTCCACATCTTTCAGGGGAGCAATTCCTTCTTCCTGCACCCCGGTACAGAAAGCAACTACATACTTGTCTCCGACTTCGAAAACAGCCTGTTGATTTGCATCCAGTATTATTTTACCTTTTTCAGCCGTGAAAAGTGAAATTATCAGACTTCTTGGATTGTCAAGTCCGGGAAGCGTTTTTTGCTGGGGAGTGACGTTATTTGCCACCCTCTTGTTAAGATTCTGCTCAGCAATCGCACTGTTGAATTTTTCATAGGTGCTGTTCGTCCCTGCGAACTGACTTGCCAGACTGTATATTCTCTGGTTGGTGGTTGAACTTGCTGTAATCTTCCTGTCAACTATCCCTATGTTGTATTTTCTTGATTTTTTTGACTGATCAAGGATTTCAATTATATGGATACCGAATGTTGTTTCAGCAGTAGTGATTTCTCCTTTTTTCCCTGTAAAACAGGCATCATTGAAAGGTGTGACCATCATGCCTTCCCGGAACCATCCAAGATCGCCGCCTATTTGTGCAGAACCCTGGTCTTCAGAATTTGTCATTGCCAGTATTTCAAAAGGAGTACCGGCTTTTATCAACCCGATCAAACTGTCAGCCATAGCTCTTGCCTTATCCAGGTTCCTCGTTTGCCCAGCTGACAGCAGAATATGCCTTGCATGCACTGAATCAGGCCTGTCTGCGACATCAAGCAACCTGACAATCTTATAGGAATCCTCCTCCCTGTAAGGTCCGAACACACTTGACTTATCTTCTTTCTTTACAAAATCCCTGAGGTTTTCAGGAATACTGCTTAAAGAGAGAAAAATTCCCTGGTGACGGGTATCAGCGTTCAGATTAATGAACTGATCCGGATCAGTCGCTTGTGCAAATTCCTCGCGTGTTTTATTTATCCACTCTTCAGTCTGCCTTATATCCTCTTCTGAAGGAATTACATCAAAAGTCACATACTCAATATCTCTCAGGGCATTGCTTTTGAAAGTTTCTTTATGCCCTGAATAATATGATTCCATTTCACTGGCAGTAATTGTGACAGAGGAATCCTGTAATGCGGCATAGTTTTTCTGGATGAAACTGAAATCAACAGTATTATTTGCAATATTATTGTCAAATTCAGCCTGCTTGGAGGTGATATATAATCCTTTTGATACAAGGTTGTTATATTTTGTACTCATCCTGTCACTAACAATCTCATTTTCAAAGAACAGCCAGTATTTTTTTGCAGTTTCATCCAGGTCAAGCTGTTTCAGAAAGTTCACAAGGAAAGATTTGTCAAAAATACCTGTAGACCGGTTTGTGAAAAGCTGCTGTACAATGGGATGAGGGTTATTTCCGAGTACCAGCTCATCTACTTCCTCAGTGCTGACTCCGATACCAAGATCTTTGTACTGATTATCCTGAATTCTCTCCCTGACCATTTGTTCCCATATCTGTTCCCTTACAGATTCGGCAGTTGCTTCATCAATAGTGGAAACTCCTGATAGCTTATATATCTCGAAAAGATTCTGAACTCTTTGTTCATACTCCTGGTAGGTAACCTGTTTGCCGGCTATCTGGCCAATTTCGTAATACTTTCTTACCTGCCTTCTACGTGCCCTGCCATTACCGAAAAAATCACTAACGACAAACAAAAAGAGTGAAAAACCAATTAATCCTGCAACCAGAACACCTGCTTTTTCCCTTAAAAACTGAATTGCTGACATTAATATGCATTTTAATAATTAATAGTATCCTGCCTTTTTAAATTCAGGCGACAAATATAACAAAATTTCAATAAAAAACAGACCACAGGTTAATCTGCTGACAGACCTGAATATTTAGTTGAGATAACTTTTCAATTAAGGTTCCTGAAAATGGGGTATAAACTACTAAAATATACAAAATATCTGATATATCCTATAAAAAGAGAGGGTATTACAGAAAAAAAACACATAAAAATGAAAAAATATGCTAAAAACAGGGGAGGAATATCGAAAATTATATATTTTTGAAAAAAATTAAATATGGCAGAATTAAGATTCAGTGCATTAAGGGAAGTATTCAGCAGGGAAGCTGTTAAATGCGAAACACCATCCGGAATTATCTCCGAGTACTTCGGAGCAGATGTTTTTGACCTCCATAAAATGGAACATTACCTTTCAAAGGAGGCATTCAAGGTTATTAAAAGAGCTATTGAAGAGGGGAAATCTCTCACCAGGCAGGAGGCCGACCAGGTGGCAATAGGACTTAAAGCATGGGCGCTGGAGAGAGGAGCCACACACTTCACGCACTGGTTTCATCCGCTCACTGACGGAACGGCTGAAAAACATGACGGATTCCTCGAGATGGGAGATAATGGTCATATGGTCGAGAATTTCTCCGGTGAAGTTCTTGTCCAGTCTGAACCCGATGCATCCAGCTTCCCGAGCGGAGGAATAAGGAATACTTTCGAAGCCAGGGGCTATACTGCCTGGGATGTGTCATCACCTGTATTTATTGTAGGCTCAACTCTGTGTATCCCAACAATATTTGTTTCATATACCGGCGAAGCCCTTGATTACAAGGCACCCCTGCTTAAATCTCTTTCAGCACTGGATAAGGCTGCTGTGGATGTTTGCCAGTATTTTGACAAGGATGTAAAAAAAGTATACGGGACACTGGGAGTTGAACAGGAGTATTTTCTTATTGATGAGGCATTATATTATGCCCGTCCCGATATAGTACTGGCTGACAGAACCCTGATGGGACACCAGTCTTCAAAGGACCAGCAGCTCGCTGATCATTATTTCGGGTCAATACCGGAAAGGGTCATGTGCTTTATAAAAGATTTTGAATGTGCTGCCCACAAGCTGGGCATTCCTGTCAAGACTCGCCATAATGAAGTGGCGCCTAACCAGTTTGAAAGCGCCCCGATATATGAGGAGGTAAACCTTGCAGTTGATCATAATCAATTATTTATGGACATTATGAAGCGGGTTGCGCGCAAGCATAAGTTCAGAGTGTTGTTTCATGAAAAACCATTTGCCGGAATTAACGGGTCTGGAAAGCATAATAACTGGTCCATGGTGACCAATACCGGCGTGAATCTCCTTTCACCGGGGAAGAACCCGAGAACCAATCTTCAGTTCCTCACCTTCCTTGTGAATGTTATTAAAGCAGTTCACGACAGTAATGAGCTGATCAGGGCATCTGTAATGAATGAGTCAAACTCATACCGTCTGGGCGGTCATGAGGCTCCTCCTGCTATTATTTCAGTATTCCTTGGTTCATATCTTAGGGAAATGCTCGGAAGCATTGTCCGTAAGGTAACCGACAGGAAAATGACTCCTGCTCTGAAGACAGAACTCAAGCTTGGCATTGGCAAAATTCCCGAAATACTTCTTGATAATACCGACCGCAACCGTACCTCTCCATTTGCATTCACGGGTAACCGGTTCGAATTCAGGGCAGTTGGATCATCAGCAAACTGCAGTGCTTCAATGATTGCTCTGAATGCGGCTGTCGCATTTCAGCTTGCAAAATTCAAGGCCGAAGTTGATCAGATAATCAGGAAGGGGCGAAACAAGGATGAGGCAATATTCCAGGTCCTGAAAAAATATATCCTTGAGTCTGAAAAGGTCCTGTTCGAGGGAGATAATTACAGCAGGGAATGGCATGATGAAGCTGCAAAAAGAAAACTGTGCAACATACAGAGCGTCCCTGAATCGATCAAATGCTACCTTTCCCCGAATTCACTGGAAGTATTGACCGGAGCAGGTGTATTTTCCGGAAAGGAACTGGAAAGCCGGGTGGAAGTGGAATACGAGAAATTCACAAAGAAAGTTCAGATTGAAGCAAGGGTTCTGGGCGACCTCGCAATAAACCATATTGTACCTACTGCGATCCGGTACATGACTTCTCTTCTGGACAATGTAAAAGGATTAAAAGAGGTATTCAATGATCTTGAATATGAAAGGCTTGCAAGTGCCAGGAAGGAAATGATAGTATCCATATCCGATCATATTACCAGTATTAAAAAGAAGGTCAGTGATATGGTTGAGGAACGGAAAAAAGCCAATGTTATTGAGGATCCATTTAAAAAAGCCGTGGCCTATGAGAAAAAAGTCAAGCCTTACCTTGAGGAGATCCGCTCTCATATTGATAAGCTAGAACTTATTGTTGATAATGAGATATGGCCTCTGCCGAAATACAGGGAACTGCTGTTTACCAGATAATAATTGTAACCTCCGATCGTTAGTAGTTAATGTCATTCCCATTAAATTAATTATTTTTATGGCCGTATAGAGAAGGTAGCATGAAAAGGTTTTTTATCCTTATTATATTACTGACAATTGTTGCTTTACAGGAATCTCCTGCCCAAAAAAGGAAAGCTGACAGGGCTTATGCATCATTCAATGCGGGGGAATACTTTGACGCGATAGATCTGTTCAAGGATACATATTCAAAAACAAAGAAATCAGACAAGATCTCCCGAACGGAAATTGTATTCATGATTGCCGAATGCTACCGGCTGGTTAATGATCCCAAGAATGCAGAGACATGGTATAAACTAGCTGTGAAATCATCGGCCATAAAGCCAGAAGCTCAATACTGGTATGCCTCCTCTCTGAAGAAGAATGGTAAATACCAGCAGGCAATAGACGAACTGAAAAAATACAAGCAGATCGCTCCATCAGATGCAAAAGCCGACCAGGAGATACGTGCCTGCGAACTGGCTCTTGAATGGCAGCGAAATCCTGAAGTATACAGGGTCACTGAGCTTAAGGACCTGAATTCAAAGGAATCTGACTTCAGTCCCTCTTTCGGGCGTGATGATTTCGGAGTGATATATTTTACTTCTTCACGCGAGGATGCTGCAGGAAATAAAACACATGGCGCAACAGGACAGGGCTATACCGATATTTTTGAGAGCCGGCTCGATAAGAAATCAAAATGGAGCACACCGGTTCCGGTTGAAGGAATCAACAGCGAATTTGAGGACGGAACACCTTTCTTTACTGGTGATTTCAAGGAGATCTATTTTACACGGTGCGAAGCAGGCAAGCGTGAAAAGAAAGGGTGTATGATAATGTACTCAAAAAGATCAGGTGACAGCTGGAGCGAACCAAAAGACCTGGGTATACTTCCAGACTCACTTGTTGCCGCTCACCCGGCTTTATCGTCTGACGGACTAACTCTTTATTTTGTATCCAACATGGCAGGCGGATCCGGCGGAAAGGATATCTGGATGGTTACACGTACTGGTTCCGGTGATGCCTGGTCAAAACCAAAAAATCCGGGTCCGGATATAAATACAAGCGGTAATGAGCTTTTCCCTTACGTGAGGAATGACGGCACCCTTTATTTTTCGTCCGACGGACTGATTGGAATGGGCGGACTTGACATTTTTAAGGCTGTACCACAGCCTGACGGTTCATGGGTTGTTCAAAATATGAAATCGCCCATTAACAGTCCCGCTGACGATTTCGGAATCACCTTTGAAAACGAAAACGAACGGGGAGTTTTCAGCTCAACCCGCAAGGGGAGAAGCAATGACGAGCTATATGAATTTGAATTTCCACCCTTAAAATTCAGTATCACTGGACTTGTCAAGGATGAGAAAACTGAAGCCGCAATAGCCGGATCAACAGTTTCACTTATTGCCAGCGACGGATCCAACCTCCAGGCAGAAACAGGAACAGGCGGTGATTTTAAATTCACCCTTAAGCCTGATGTCGATTATATTTTTCTTGCATCAAAAACGGGTTACCTGAATGGGAAAGAAAGAGAGACTACAAAAGGACAGGAGAAGAGCCGCGAATTCATGGTGACTATACTTCTTTCGGCTATCGACAAGCCTATTGAACTGCCGAATATCTTTTATGATTTTAACAAATGGGACCTGCGCCCGGAATCAATGGTTTCACTTGACAAGCTGGTTGAAACCCTGAATGACAACCCGAATGTGACCATTGAACTAATGTCACATACCGATTCACGCGATACGGAAGAATATAACTATGATCTTTCACAGAAGCGTGCCCAGTCCGTTGTTCAGTATCTTATTGAAAAAGGTATCGAACCCGAAAGGCTTTCTGCAAAAGGTTATGGCGAGTCAAGCCCGAAAGTCGTTGATGCATCAGTAGTTTCTCAGTCTTCCTTCCTCAGGACCGGCACCATCCTTTCCGAGCAGTATATCAACAGTCTTGCAAGTGAGGAACAAAAAGAAATAGCTCACCAGATCAACCGGAGAACCGAATTCCGGGTTCTGAGAACGGATTATGAGGCACCGAAGAAATAACCAGGTTTCATATTTCTCAGTATGAAGACTCTTATATCATCTTTTTTCCTGATTCTAGCAACAACATTTATACTTTCAGGCTCCAAACCCTCCAGACCAATCCGAATTCTTGTCATCACCGGAGGGCATGAATATAGATCACAGCCTGTGTGCGTATGATGACTGGCCGGAGTACCGGAACATTATCGGCGGGAAATATTTCCTTAAACCGACGGAAATTGATGGGAAAGAGTATCCGGCAGGTTCCTATATCCATGATCTTCATTTCAGTATAAAAGTTGTTGATTCGAAGCACCCTGTAACAAAAGAGATACAGGATTTTGAGATTTTCGACGAGACATATAAAGATTATTATGTTGCCGATGATGTAACTCCTTTACTGACAACTGATGAACCATC
>CAZLCF010000072.1:0-12265 GCA_964557905.1 uncultured Rikenellaceae bacterium
GTTTATCCCCCCGTGAAAGAAAACCTCAAGATTAGGCCAAACTTCAAGAAGATTTGATTTCCCGGTATAAGCAAGAATATATTTTATCAGGGTAAGGAACCATGAGGGAACGCCTGAAAAGCTTGTAATATTTTTATTTACAGTTGATTTTGTGATCAGATCCAGTTTCTTTTCAAAATCCTCAAGCAGGACTATTCTTTTCCCGGGGGTCCTGGCCAGTTCAACCCACGATGGAGCATTCTCAATAAGTATGGCGGACAGATCACCGCACAGGGCTTTATTGCTGAACTGGTCAATCCTGTGGCTCCCGCCAAGAACAAGGGCTTTGCCGGAAAATATCCGGGTTGAAGGATTATTAAATGAATAAATGGCAAGTACATCTTTTGCTGCCCGGTAATGGCAATCTTCAAGTGCTTCCCGGGTCATAGGGATGAACTTGCTTTTTGCCGAAGTTGTTCCTGAGGATTTTGCAAACCATTTTATCCTGCCGGGCCATAAAAGATCTGATTCTCCATTGCCGAGCCTTTCAACAAAGGGAATAAGCTCTTCGTAAGTCTGAACAGGCACACGTGACTGATACTCCCTTATTGAAGATATTGATGAATAATCATATTTTTTTCCCCATTCGGTTAAAGAAGCTTTTTTTAGCAAACGGTCAATAGTCTCCTTCTGGATATCAACAGGGAATTTCTTAAAATGCTCAATCTGGTTTATACGCCTGATATTAAACCGGTTAACAATGTTTGTGATTACGGGCATTTAAGAATCAATTTTGGTCCTAAATATATAAAATTTCGGGGTGAACTATCTAAAAACTTCTTTCATTACTTCAAGTGACCTGACCTTTTTCAGCCCCGGAAGGTGAATGGAAAAATAATTTACCAGTACTTCAAGAACTTCATTCCTGACAGCGCCGGATAACATTATATTCTTACAATTATCATAAGAGGCTGAAAAAAAAGCTGCCAGTATATCTGAAATTTCACGGTTTGCATAATTCCCGTGGAGAGGAGGAACCGGGACAAAAACTCCATTGATCATGTCGAAATAAATATCATCATGTCCTGATTTGAGCCCGGGTTCAAAACCGAGATAACTGCTCAGTCCTGCCAAAAATGCGATATGGAAATTTGCAAAATTCTCCTTACACCCGTCGAAAAAAACAATTGAATCCTCGATAAACCGGAACATCTCTTCATTAGGTGTTTCTTCCCTAAGAACTGAAGTCAGAACTTCACCAAGGAAAATCGCCACACTGGTTTTTTTGATATTAGTAAAGATATCGGAAGGTGGATATGAAACTGAAAATTCTTTTATGACCTGCATACCCCGGGATTCCTTATAATAAAATTCCAGGTCAAGGATGAACATCGGCTGGAAGAAAATATTATTCTTTCCGGCTTTCCTGTTTCTCATTCCCCTGATAAGGAATGATTGCCTTCCGAATTTCAGGGTATATAACTGAGCGACAATTCCAGTATCGGTATATTTTATCTGGTGTAATACTATTCCCTTTGTCTTTTCAATCATCCCTGCTCAGCTTTGTTCAAAAATACAACAATTTGGTAATTTTGTCTGTTGATAAGTGTAAAGGGAATTATTATATTTACTGACCAACATTTTCTACATGGTTGCAACCAACAATGACGAGCTGGTAAAAAGGATCGCAAAGCTTGCCAAGCAGAACCAGGAGCTTGAGGAACAGATCAAGAAGCTGGTGAAGCAGAATGAAAAGCTTACAAAGGATAATGAAAAGATTAAAACCCTTTACGAAAAGGTATCTCCGGAAGGATTGAAGGAACTGGCCGAAGGGGAAAAGAAGGAAAAGTCGCTGAAATTCAATATGGCGACTGTGCTTTTCTCCGACATCCACGGTTTTTCAAAGCTTGTTGAAGGAATGGATTCCTCAGCCGTTATGGATGAGCTTGATGAGATCCTTTACGAGTTTGATGCGATAGTTGCAAGGTTTAAGATTGAAAAAATAAAAACCATCGGCGATACATTTATGTGTGCCGGCGGGATCCCGGTAAAAAATATTACTAACCCGATAGATGTTGTAATGGCTGCCCTCGAGATGAAGAATTATCTTGAGAATTATGAGCTGAAAAAAAGAGGTGCAGACAACAGGATATGGGATCTCAAGATCGGCATTCATACAGGGCCGGTCACGGCTTCAATAACCGGGAAAAAGAAAGTGAATTATGATATTAAAGGAGATACGGTCAATACTGCCAGCCGTGTTGAGGCAGTCTCCGAAAACGGGATGATCATTATTTCCGTAATGACCTATGAACTTGTAAAAGAGTTCTTTGACTGTGAATACTTCGGCAAACTCCCTGTAAAATACAAGGGCGATCTGCAGATGTACAGGGTAAAAGGACTTAAGCCTGAATTTTCTGTCGATGGGAAAGGTGTTACTCCGAATGAAGCATTCCGGATTAAGTTCGGCCTGATCCAGTTTACCGATATACAGGAAATAATCCTTGACAAGCTGGAAAGAGAGCTTCCTGATTACCTGTTCTATCATAACGTAAAGCATACTGTCGATGTGGTCACCGAGGTTGAGCTTATCGGCTGGGGAGAAGGCTGTACTGACGAAGAAATACTTATCCTTAAAACGGCAGGATTATTCCATGATGTAGGACATACCGTGGTATATGACAATCATGAATACGAAGGGACAATAATTGCGAAGGAGATGCTGCCGAAGTATAACTATTCTCCTGAACAGATCGAAAAGATCTGTTCCATAATCATGTCAACCAAACTACCTCCAAAACCAACCAACCTTCTTGAGGATATAATATGTGATTCTGACCTGGACTATCTTGGAAGGAGCGATTTTATACCGGTTTCAAACACTCTTTTTGAAGAGCTAAAGGCTCAGAACAAGATGGGATCACTTAACGACTGGAACAGGATACAGGTTAAATTCATTTCAGGGCACCAGTATTTTACCAAAACGGCAAGAAGCCTCAGGGAGGTAAATAAGCAGCTTCAGATTGAGCGTATACAAAGCCTTATTACCGAGTAGATAGTGTTAATGATCACTAGTTAATCACCAGTATCTTAGTTACGCATGACTTCGATCCGTCAGAACTGGCACAGAATACCAGGTAGACTCCTGTAGCAACACGGCGGCCGTTATATGTTGTAAGATCCCAGGAAGCCTGTCCTCCATCGGATATAGTCTCATATACCAGGTTGCCGCTGATATCGGTTATTCTTATCTGTGTGTCTTTCATCAGTCCGGTAACTGTAACATTTCCTGTGAAATCTTCCCTTACGGGATTAGGGAAAGAATAGACACCTGAAAATTCTTCTTTTCCTGCAATGGCATCGCCTCTTATCGATATTGTACCCTGTGATGTGGCGAACCAGACATCGCCTGTTTTATTATCAACTGCAACACTGGCAATTGTATTGGAAAGAATAGGACTGTTCTGCTCATTATAATTTCTCAGCCGCTTTGTCCCGTCAGGAGAAAGCAGATATGCTCCCGAACTCAAAGTACCGAGCCATTTTCTGTTCGCTCCATCAACAGCAATAGATGAAATTGATTCAGTGAAGAGAACCAGGTCGGCAAGCCCGCTTCCGTCATTGCGGGGGATCTTTATCCGGAATGCTTTAATTTCCTCTTCAAATACCTTATCCGGATTATAGTAAATCAGTGGTCCCTGGTCGCTGCCGACCCAGATATTACCATCAAGATCTTCGGCAAGACAATAAATAAATGTGACCACCTTACCATCAGGATCGGTGACGAACATCTGCTTATAAATATCATCTTCGAAATCCGGGGTATCATTATCATCCATTATAAACAAACCGTTTCCCCTGGGCAGAACTACCCATTTTTGTCCGGTACGCGTTATGATAATGTCACCGACAGTATAAACCTCCATTGTGGCCGGATTAACAATCCAGTATCCATCAGGTTTTAGAGCTTTTAATGTTCCGGCTACCTCACTCCCTGTTATCCAGAGGTTCCTGTTTCTGTCCATAGCCATTCCGCATACCCTGACATACCCTTCCATTTGCCCAATTGTCTGTAATTGAGAATTTTTATCTGTATACCTTTTTATCAATTCATTATTCTTGTATTCTAGCAATCCCCCTCCCCAGGATGTAACAAAAAAATGACTTTCATCGGCCGGATCTATGAAAGCCCTCATGGCGTCGTAAAAATCAGTGTATTTTATGTTTGTCCAGGTATTGTTCTCATAAATGGAGATCTGAAATGGTCTCCCGAGGTTGTTCCATACATTATCAACTCCGCCGGCGCATATTATTGTTTTGCCGTTATAAGAGGTAATACTGATTGAATTATTCGTTATGGGTCCGGGAATTGTAAAGGCTGAAAAATCTGACATGTTTTCTCCTTTTACCAGCCCGGAGGTGATATCAGCAATCCAGATGTCTCCCTGATCTTCAACTGCCTGTGCGGCATTAGGAACTCCCCATATGTACGAGGAAATGGTTTTCTGAAGCGAACCATCGTCATGAAAATATCTCACAGAGCTTCCGGAAGCGACAGTAAATCCATCAGATGCTTTATCAAAAGAGATATTAAATACACCTGCTGAATAGGAAAACAGGGAAGCTCCGTTTTCGATCACATAAATATTGTCTCCCGGGAAATTTTTCCCTGTCTGGTTAACGTAAAGCTTATTACCGGAGAACACTGCCGCTGTATATTTCCCATTAGGTTCAGGCAGGGAATTAATGATCGACCAGTTGCCGAAATATGCAAGTCCGGGATCGTTAAGATCTGCTGAATATACTCCCGCGCCTGTTGCGGCATATACTTTCCCGCCGCCAAATGCGATATCCCAGATCTCCGGATTTTCAGATCCATTCCCCGGCCTCCACGTATCGTAAATCTCATGTTTGATGATATCGATAACAACTATCCCGAAACTGCAGGCCAGATATGCATATTTACCTTTGAAACGTATCCTGTTTATTTCCTTCTTCCCGGGAATGTACTTTCTATTGATATCGGGGATGTTATAGATTAAGTTATCTTTCAGTATGTCCAGGTTTGTGGTTGCATACGCAATAATAAGTGCACCGTACTCTTCTGACCATGCAATGGTGCTTATTGCCGTTTCGCTAAGGCCATTTACCCGCGACATTTTCCTGATCTCGGCGTATTCCCTGTTATAAACAATCAGTGATGAACCTGTGGAAGCAAAGATCTCTTCAGATCCGACTGCAAGGTTTCTGGCTGTACTGTAGACCAGGTGATCCGTCCATGTTCCGACAGGAGTCTGCTCACTGGAATGGAGAAAAACAAAAAACAGGCAGGTTAAAATCAGTAATTTCCTCATCAGAGAATTAAACAGTTAAATAACTTCATTTATTGTCCCGGCGATAATATTGAAGAAGAAACTGTCTGAGTTTTTCGAAGGCTTTTGCCCGGTGAGAAATTCTGTTTTTCTCATTTAACGGAATCTCGGCAAAAGTCAGTTCACCACCATCAGGTACAAATACAGGATCATACCCGAATCCTTCTCTTCCTCTTCTTTCAGTTATTATCCTGCCATCTACTATACCTTCAAAAATATGCTCCCTGCCATCCAGGATCAGTGCAATTACTGTTCTGAACCTTGCCCTTCTGTTTGCCGAAGTCCCCATCATTTTAAGGACTTTGTCAATATTAGAATCAGAATTTTTATCTTCACCAGCAAAACGGGCAGAATTAACTCCCGGCAATCCGTTCAGAGCTTCTATTTCAAGCCCCGTATCATCAGCAAAAACATTCATATTCAACATTTTATGAATATAACGGGCTTTCTGCATTGCATTTCCTTCAAGGGCAGGCTCATTTTCAGGAATATCATCGTTGATATTAAGATCACTCAGGCTCAGCAGACTGAAACTGTTTCCAAGGATATTTCTGATCTCCCTTAGTTTATTTTCATTATTTGTGGCAAAAACAATTTGCATAAAAACAAGCAGTTCATTGCGTGCAAAAATACTTAAAATTGGTCTTTCCTTTTGAGCAGTCTTTATTATGTGCTACATTTGGAAGAATAATTTCACTGTTTTATATGGTTTTTTTAAGGAACCTTAAAGTAAGACCTTATTTTTTTGGCATCATTCTTTTAATTTCAGGAGTGTCTTCCAGTGGTGCAGTTATTACCAGTGAAGAAGATCCTTTCCTGGAACGCATAATAATAAATGGTGATTCTGTAATTTCCCCCGATACCGTAAGGGGAAATATGCCGTCGGCTGAGTTGATGGTTTTTAATCACAGGCATAACAACCTGGTTTTTGAAATGGGTGCCCGGGATACCATGGATTATTGTTTTTTTCTTAAGGGATTTGATGAAGACTGGAGTGAATGGCATTCAACTTATTATAAGGAATACACGAATTTACCATCAGGGAAATATGAATTACGCGCCAGGTACACGGACCTGAAACATTTTGGCGGGGAAATGCTGGTGCTGAAGTTCAAAGTGCTTCCTCTCTGGTATTTCTCTGGTTTTGCGATTGCAATGTACCTTTTGTTCGCCGCATTGATTTTCTGGGCATTATATGCTCAGCTGAGCCTGCGGTTTGCCAGAACCCAGTATATGCTTGAACAAATCATCAACAAAAGGACCGAAGACCTGATAATTGAAAAAGAAAAAACGGAAACCCTTCTTGCAAATGTACTGCCCAAAAATACCGCCAGCGAGATAATGGAAAAGGGGAAAGCAACCAAGATAAAATACAATTTTGTTACTGTGCTGTTCTCAGATATTCAGGGATTTACAAAAATTGCTGAAGAGATGAATCCCGAGGTTCTGATCGATGAGCTTGATAAATTCTTTTTTCATTTTGATTCCGTTGTCGAGAACCTGGGCATTGAAAAAATAAAAACAATCGGTGATGCCTATATGTGTGCCGGAGGAATTCCGGAGAAGAACCGTACCAATCCCGTTGAAGTGATCCTTGCCGCACTTGAGATGCAGGTTTACATGAACAAGCTGAAGCAGGCATCACAGCTCCAGGGAATGAAGTACTGGGATATCAGGATCGGCATCCACACCGGTACTGTGGTAGCCGGAGTAGTCGGACATAAGAAATTATCGTACGATATCTGGGGCGATACGGTAAATACTGCCAGCAGGATGGAATCGTCGGGAGAAGCAGGGAAAATAAACATATCAGGAACTACTTATGAATTCGTAAAGGACTTTTTCATCTGCGAGCACAGAGGGAAAATGCCTGTAAAATACAAGGGTGAGCTGGATATGTACTTTGTTAACGGCATTGTACCTGAGCTGAGGAATGAAGGTGGAAGGCCAAACCGGAAATTTATACTGAAGATGCAGATGCTGAAGCTTCAGGATATTGAAGAGCTGATCATCAAATTGTTTGATGATGAGGCTCCCCCGGATCTTTATTTCCACAATGCATCGATGGTAAAGAGCGTTACCAACCAGACCGAGCTCTTTTCAACCGCGGAGAGCCTTCCGGAAGATGAATATATAAATCTTAAGCTTGCTTCATTATTTCTTTTCACAGGCTTTATTTCTGACTATGAAAAACCCCTGGAAGCATCATTCCAGCTCGTTGAGGAGATCCTGCCCAGGTATGCCTTTGATCAGGCAAATATTGAGGAGGTGATAAGGATAATCAGGAATTCATTCAATGATAAACAGGAATCAGCTTCAGATAATATCCTGCATGATGCAAAATATGATTACCTGGGGCGCGTTGACTTTATAAAGTTATCTGACAAACTGCTGAGAGAGGAATCGGAATACGGTAAATCTCATGACAGGAAAGAATGGGTAGATGCCCAGAGAAAACTTATTATAAATCATGAGTTTATTACAGATACGGCAAAACTATTGAGAAGTGTATCAATTGAAGATCAGATTTCAAGCCTCCAGATGCATGTTGACTGATCCGGATTCTTACCGGGAATTTGAGGTTAAACTATAAAAATGTACTTTTACCGCGTAATTTAACAGAATGAATTATGGAATTGCTTGACTGGAAAAATCTGCCATTTGGTTATATAAAAACCGATTATAACATCCGGTGTAAATATACGGGAGGCAAATGGGGAGACCTGGAAGTATCATCCTCAGAATACATTGATATTCACATTGCCGCAACAGGTTTGCATTACGGACAGGAAGCATTTGAGGGGCTTAAAGCCTATATGGGGAAGGATGGAAAAATAAGGCTTTTCAGGTGGGAGGAAAATGCAAACAGGCTCATTCTTTCAGCAGGAGGAGTAAAGATGGCACCGGTTCCTGCTGAATTGTTCAGGGAAGCTCTTTTCCAGGTAACAAAGCTGAATAAGAAATTTGTACCACCATACGGTTCGGGAGCGACTTTATATATCAGGCCTCTTTTGTACGGCAGCGGAGCTGAGGTAGGAGTAAAGCCTTCTGAAGAATATACCTTCCTGGTGTTGGTGACTCCTGTCGGGCCATATTTCAAGGAAGGTATAAAGCCGGTTAACATGCTGATCTGCAGGGATGTGGACAGAGCCGCACCACTTGGTACAGGTATTTATAAAGTAGGAGGCAATTATGCCGCGAGCCTTCGTGCCCTTGTAAAAGCTAAGACAGGCGGGTTTGCCAGCACAATTTTCCTCGATGCCAAAGAGAAAAAATATATTGATGAATGCGGTCCGGCAAACTTCTTTGGAATAAAGGACAATACATACATAACCCCGAAATCTGAATCAATATTAAACTCAATCACAAATAAGAGTTTGATAGAAATTGCAAGTAGCCTCGGGATAAAAACGGAGAGGCGCCCGATCCCGGTTGAAGAACTTTCTTCTTTTACCGAAGCCGGGGCATGTGGTACAGCGGCCGTTATAAGCCCGATAGGGAAAATTGTCGATCCTGACAAGAACATGATCTATGAATATTGCAAGGATGGCAAACCGGGTCCGGTAACGATGAAACTGTATAATAAGCTGGTTGCAATTCAGAACGGTGATGCTGATGATGAATTTGGATGGATGACGGTAGTGGAATAATGCAAAATAGGGCCGAGCGTTAAGAAATTGCCCAGTGGGCAATTTTAGCGAAGGAGCCAGGTTGAAGGGAGTGCAAAATGCAAAAGAAACAAGAAATTAAAAACACGTAAATAAGGGAGATTGCTTCGTCGTCCCGATAAACATCGGGACTCCTCGCAATGACAGTGCAAGAAAGAGAGTAACAGGATGAAGAAGAACGAGAACGGGACATCAAAGACAAAGCTGAGAAGTTCATATATCACGCTTGTTGTGAGCGTTTCGTTAGTGCTGTTTCTTCTTGGAATCCTCGGGCTGGTGCTGATCAATGCAAAGGAATTATCAGATTATTTCCGCGAGAGCCTTTCATTTTCAGTAATGCTTGATGACGATGCAAAGGAGGCAGATATAAGGATGCTGCAGAAAGACCTTGATGCAAAATATTATGTAAAATCGACTGAATATATTTCAAAGGATGAGGCTGCAGCAAAGATGAAGGAAGAACTGGGAGAAGATTTCATCAGCTTCCTGGGTGATAATCCTTTGCCGCCGTCCATTGATGTTTACCTTATTTCAACATATACCAGCCCTGACAGCGTGACAAAGATCGAAAAATATATTCTCCAATATCCTTTTGTAAAAGAGGTATATTACCAGGAATCGCTCTTGTTCCTGATCAATGAGAATGTGAAGAAAATAAGCCTGTTTCTACTGGTAATAAGTGCTTTTCTTTTCCTTATTGCACTTACGATTATTAATAATACAATACGACTTGCAATTTATTCAAGGAGATTTATCATAAGGACCATGCAGCTGGTAGGAGCGACAAGATCATTTATCCGGCGGCCGTTTATTATGCAGAGTGCATTTCACGGATTGCTATCTGCATTGATAGCAATGACGCTTCTGATGGGACTCCTTTATTTAATTGAAAAGGAATTCTTTCTTATGTTTGCATTTCAAAGCACAAGACTTTTAGTGCTTCTTGGCGGGGCGATCATAATAATCGGGATACTGATCAATATTATTTCAACATTTTTTTCGGTTAACAGGTATCTTAGCATTTCTGAGGACAAACTATATTATTGATAATATCATGGGAACAAAAAATGAAAAAAAGGAAAAATTGAATTTTGCTTTGGGACGCGAAAATTATAAACTGCTGGCCATCGGTTTTGGTATCATTGTTATCGGCTTTCTGCTCATGCTCGGAGGCAGGTCGGAAAGTCCCGATAAATTCAGTGAGAATATCTTCAGTTTCAGAAGGATAACACTTGCTCCTATTGTCGTTCTTGCCGGATTTATTTTTGAGATATGGGCAATTATGAAAAAGCCAAAAGATGCTGAGAAATGACCGGAAGCCGCACGCTGAATGATGCACACCCGTCGCCGGTCGCCGGTAACCGGTAGCCTTTATAGTAAGGATTTCTGACTTCCGGCTACTATATCCAAAGAAGTAAAAAAATATTAAAGCAGTGTTTATATGAATTGGTTCGAAGCACTGGTTCTTGGCCTTATCCAGGGACTTACAGAGTTTTTGCCCGTAAGCAGTTCAGGGCATCTTGAGATTGCTAAATCGCTATTCGGAGTTAATCCTGAAGCAAGTTTTTATTTTACGATTGCTGTTCATGGGGCGACTGTACTTAGTACGTTAGTTGTCTTCTGGAAAGAAATAATTTCACTTATAAGGGGCACTCTTAAATTTAAAATGAATGAAGAGACATCATATGTCCTGAAACTCATTATTTCAATGATACCAGTGGGTTTTGCCGGACTTCTTATGAAGGATCCTGTTGAAAGGATGTTTAACGGGAACATTGTTTTTGTAGGATCCATGCTTCTTGTTACTGCAGTTTTACTGGCTTGTGCACATTTTAAGAAAAAAAGGGAAAGAAACATAACTTATCTGGATGCCCTGGTAATTGGCATTGCACAGGCCATAGCGGTTATTCCCGGCATTTCTCGCTCAGGAGCTACAATATCTACCGGACTTTTGATCGGGAACCGAAAGGATGAAATAGCCAGATTTTCCTTTCTGATGGTTCTGGTTCCCGTTATAGGTGCAAACCTGCTGGAAGTCTTTTCAGGAGAGTTCAATGCTGATAGTACTGGTATTGGAATTATATTGACCGGATTTATTACAGCATTTGTATCGGGTTACCTTGCATGCAGATGGATGATAGGTCTCGTGAAGCGCAGCAAACTGATCTGGTTTTCAATATATTGTGCGATTGCAGGATTATTAGCCGTATTGCTGGGATAAGATGGAAAATGAAAGAATAAGCATTTTCGAGGAAGGGCAGGTCCTGTTATTTGATAAGCCTCTTTACTGGACATCCTTTGACCTGGTAAACAAGGTCAGGATAATGATCAAAAGCATGCTTGGGATCAAAAAGATAAAAGTCGGCCACGCCGGAACGCTTGATCCTCTTGCAAGCGGACTTATGATAATGTGCACCGGCAAGGCCACAAAAAGAATAAATGAATTCCGTGATCTTGACAAGGAGTATATTGCCACAATACATTTTGGTGAAACAACCCCGTCATTTGACCTTGAGACTGAAACCGACGGCAGATTCCCGACAGATCATATTACTGAGGAACAGGTTCTGAAGGCTTTACAGAACTTTTTAGGTGAACAGAAGCAAGTACCTCCGCTTCATTCGGCAAAACTCATTGCAGGGAAGAGGGCTTATGAGTTTGCAAGAAAAGGTATTGCTGAAAAACTGGAGCCGGTCAGTATTATTTACCGGGAACTGGAACTTATCTCATTCGGCATGCCGGAATCAAAGATAAGGTTGCTTTGCAGCAAGGGAACATATATAAGATCATTTGCCAGAGACTTTGGAAGGGCGCTAAGCAGCGGTTGTTACCTTTCAGCCCTTGAAAGGACAGCGATAGGATCATTTAAGCTGGTAAAAGCCTGGAGCATTGAAAAATTTGAACAATTCCTGGAACAATTGAAACAAAACGGAAATTTTTACGTATAAAGGAATTCGTAAATTACAATATACTGTTCTGATATGAAATTATCGCAATTCAGATACAACTTACCGAATGAGCTTATTGCTCTCTATCCATCGCCAAACAGGGATGAATCAAGATTGCTTGTTGTAAACAAGAAAACTAGAAAATTTGAGCACCGGATCTTTAAGGACATAATTGAATATTTCAACGAAAAAGACGTACTGGTTTTTAATAACACAAAAGTATTTCCGGCAAGGCTGTATGGCAATAAGGAAAAGACTGGTGCAGAGATTGAGGTTTTTTTATTGCGTGAGCTGAACA
>CAZLCF010000073.1:0-12186 GCA_964557905.1 uncultured Rikenellaceae bacterium
ACAGGGTGTCAATACCGGTTATACATATCAGAAGAGGAATGATACTACTACTCCAATGAAAAAAATTGACGGAACCGACAAAAAATACGCTTCTTATACTTCAGTATATGAAATGATTACCAGAGAAGTTGGAGGGGTCAGGGTCAATGGGAGAAATATTATTATTCAGGGTTCCAAAGATTTTTTTGGTGATGTTGCGGCACTGCTGGTGGTTGATGGTGTTCCTGTCAATAGTTTTGATGGAATTTCGCCTTCATCAGTTGAATCAATATCGGTGCTAAAAGGTTCTTCAGCTGCAATTTATGGTACAAGAGGATATGGCGGAGCAGTTGTGATCACTACCAGGAAACAGAACCAGTAAAAATTCCGGAAATATTTTATCTTAGCCGTTTAAATCCTGCTTATGAAAATATGTATTACAGGCGCAAACGGCTTTTTAGCCAGTAACATAATCAGAGAACTTCTTTCCCGTGGTCACGAAATTGTAGCCTTCATTAAGACAGGGGAAGATATTTCCACAATTAAAGATCTGGATATTATAATGAAATATGGGGATATCCTGGATTTTAATTCAATTCTTGAAGCAGTTGAAGGATGTGATGCTCTGATACATACGGCAGCAAATACCGCAACCTACCCCTCCAGGTCAGAAATGCAATATAAAGTCAATGTAGAAGGTACTCTTAATGTGATGAATGCGGCTCTGGAGAAAAAGCTTTCCCGGGTGCTGCATATCGGAACCGCAAATTCGTTTGGCTTTGGAACAAAAGAAAATCCCGGCAATGAAAACACTCCCTTTTCGTGTGCCAGGTATAAGCTCGGTTATATTGACACTAAGTTTGAAGCCCAGCAGAAGGTTTTAGATCTTGTTAAGACAAGAAACCTGCCGGCTGTAATCCTTAATCCTACCTTCATGCTTGGCCCCTATTGCGGAAAATACGGATCAGGACAAATGCTCCTGGCTGTAAAAAACAGAAAGACACCGGGATATGCCAGGGGCGGAAGGAACTTCGTGTACGTTAAGGATGTAGCAGTGGCAGTGGTAAATGCCCTTACAATGGGAAAAACGGGCGAGTGTTACATAGTGGGAAATGAAAACCTTAGCTATAAGGAAATATTCGGCAAAATGGCTGCTGCTGCAGGAGTACCTGCCCCAAAACTGTTCATACCGGGTTTTGCAGCAATGTTGTTTGGCCTATTCCTGACAGGTGCTGCAAAAATTTTCGGATTTATCCCGGTTTTGACTTACAGGACAACACTGATCTCAGAGGATTTTAATTATTATTCTGCAGAAAAAGCTATAAGAGAATTGAAGCTTCCGCAGACACCTGTTGATATTGCAATAAAAGAAGCTTACAACTGGCTGGCATTTCCAGGTAAAACTGAACATCATGGATGATAAATATTTCAAGGACAAGGTCATAATAATTACCGGAGCACGCCAAGGTATCGGCAGGACAATATGTACACTGCTTGCCGCTGAAGGCTGCAGACTAACTCTGAACAGCAGGAATGCCGAAAAGCTGGCAGAGCTGAAAACTAACCTGATCTTAAACGGTTGTGACGTGATTGATATACCAGGTGATATTTCTGATGAAGAGGTATGCAAAAATATAGTTGATCAGACAATTAAAGCATTTGGAAAGATCGATGTATTAATAAATAATGCAGGTATCGCCGGAGCAGGAACTGTTGAAGAAGCCAGTTCTGTTGTATTCAGAAAGCAAGTCGAAGTAAATCTCCTTGGCTCTTATTATATGACCAGGTATGCATTGCCTTATATAAAATCAGTGAACGGCAGTATCCTGTTCGTTTCAAGTCTCGCGGGACTTTTTGGTCTTCCGGCCTACAGCGGTTATTCTGCTTCAAAAATGGCACTGACAGCACTTGCTCAAAGCCTTAAAAATGAGCTTCATGGCCAGAATGTTCATATAGGTATAGCTTATGTGGGATTTACTGAAAATGATCCTGCGAAAGAACAATATAATTCAAAAGGAGAGCTGGCACCTCTGCCCGACAGGCGCGTAAAGAGAGTAACTTCGGAAAAAACAGCAACATTATTAATTAAGCAGATCAGGAACAGGAAATTCATGTCAGTACATTCATTTCTAGGAAAATCAGAATATATTGTCTCAAAGTTCTTCCCGTCGCTGGTTGAATTGATCCTTCGGAAAGCCGGAACTCAGGAGAGCATTACAGGAAAATGAAAAATCTCCTCTTTGCCGATGCCCTTAAGCTTAAACAACCGATGGCTTTTCAGGTGATGCTTAAGCCGGCAGGTCCGTCATGCAATCTCAATTGTACGTATTGCTATTATCTTGATAAAAAGAAGTTATTCCCTGGCAGAAATGAATTCAGGATGTCTGACAAACTTCTTGAAAATTTTACGAAACAGTTCATTGAAGCTCATGACGTGCCTAATGTGACTTTTACCTGGCAGGGAGGAGAACCTACCTTAACGGGACTTGATTTTTTCAGGAAAGCTATTGAATACCAGAAGAAATATGCAAACGGGAAAAAAATCGAAAATGCTTTCCAGACAAACGGAACAAGGCTGGATGATAACTGGTGTAAATTCTTTACCGACAATAATATACTTGTAGGTATCTCAATTGATGGTGAAGAACGTAATCACGATCATTACAGGCAGACAAATTCGGGAGGACCGACATTCAGGAAAGTAATGAAGGGGATTGAATTGCTGCATAAAAACAAGGTCGAATACAATACCCTGAGCACCGTTAATGATTATAATGTTCATTATGCTGTGGAAACATACAGGTTTCTCAAAAAGATCGGAAGCGGTTTCATGCAATTCCTCCCTGTTGTGGAACGGATCAGAAAGAACGGGGAAGAAAACAGTTTAAAACTGGTCGCTCCTGTTCATGGCGAGGCAGAAATTGCCAGATGGTCTGTTGGCGCTATTGATTTCGGTAATTTTCTTATAAAGATCTTTGATGAATGGGTACGTAATGATGTTGCAAAGTATTATGTCCAGATATTCGATGCCACACTTGCCAACTATGTAGGTGAAAATCCTGGTTTATGCGTATTTGCGGATACATGCGGAGATGCCCTGGTCATAGAGCACAACGGTGATCTTTTCTCATGCGATCATTTTGTTTATCCCGAATATTTGCTGGGCAATGTTACTGAAATTCCATTTGTTGACCTTGCTAAATCACAAAGGCAGTTTGATTTCGGGATAGAAAAAAGAAATAAGCTGCCCCGGTATTGTTTGAAATGTGAAGTTCTATATGCTTGTCATGGTGAATGTCCGAAGCACAGATTTATACTCACACCTGACGGCAAACCGGGACTTAATTATCTCTGTGAAGGTTATAAAATATTCTTTAAGCATGTGGAGCCATATATGGAATACATGGCTAAAGAGTTGAAGAACAAGCGTCCGCCAGCTAATGTGATGAATTGGCTGAAAAACAAAGAGAATCAGCATCTGAAGCCTGCCTTGCCCGGGCATAATGATCCGTGCCCCTGCGGAAGCGGCAGGAAATTCAAGAGCTGTTGTGCTCTCAAACCCCCCTATTCAGAATTAAAATATTGATTGTCCGATAATCAGGTAAATGGGTTCATAGTGCCGTTATAAAAAGTCAATATATTACTTTCACTGTCTAATAAATTTACATTAAATTGTCTAATTTATTTACAATTAATATATCGGTTAGTATTGTAAGTAACAGAATATTAATGTAATACATTAATGGCACAATCTTTGGGTTCTAAACTTTGTTTATGGTACTATAAAAAATGAAACACGGGATCTGGATATTATCACTTTTTTTCATCTTTTGCTGGCATGAGAGTTCCGGGCAGATCAGGAAATGGACACTGGAAGATTGTATAAACTACGCTGTTGAAAATAATATAAGTTTGAAACGTCAGAGGCTTCAGACTGAAACTTCCGAGGCTAATTTATTTAAATCAAGGATGGACTATTTGCCAACCTTAAATGTTGGATCTGATGCCCGTGTTGGATTTGGACGATCGATAGACCCGGTGACAAACCTTATCACATTTAAGCAGAATATCAGCAATTCCTACGCATTGAGCACTAATTTAAGCCTTTTCAACGGGTTTGCCACTTTGAATACAAATGTTGCCAACAGGTTTATGTATAAGGCAGGACTGGAAGCAGAAAAAATCGCAAGGAACACTCTGATAATTGAAATTCTTGGACAGTATTACCAGGTACTATATGCAAGAGGGATTGAAGAAGCTTCAAAAATGCAGTATGAACTTTCGGAAAAGCAGCACTTCCGTATAAAGAAAATAGTGGAAACAGGCAGAGAAGCATTGTCAAGGCAATATGAGATAGAGAGCCAGCTTTCGGATGACAGGCTTTCCTATACCATTGCTCGTAATAATGCCAGCCAGGCACTGACCACTCTTAAGCAGATGCTTCAGATTGAACCGGAATCAGATTTTGATATACTGATACCTGATCTGAGCAATATGCCAGTCACCGACAATGACTTCATGGCTGACAGTATTTATAAGATCGCCGCTCAGACACTTCCCCGGCTAAAAGCAATTGAATATGAACTTGAGGCTAACAGGAAACAGATCTCAGCGGCAAAAGGTAATCTGGCACCCAGCATTTCAGTCGGAGGCACTATATATACCGGTTATTACAAGGTAATAAGTGAGGATGCCACTGACCAGCTTTCATTTTCAAGCCAGTTAAAAAACAATAACAGCCAGGCTGTTTACTTTTCACTGAATATACCCGTCTTCAACAATTTTGCAACCGGGCAAAACATTAAGACTGCAAAAATCCGCAAAAATGATACTGCCCTGAGGCTTGAAATGGAAAAAAACAATCTCTACACAGAAATTGAGAATGCCTGTCTGGATTATACCAGAGGCAAGGATGAATACCTGGCAGCACAGGCGAATCTGGAATTTAATAATAAGTCATTTATTGGTGTTGAGAAGAAATTTGAATCGGGACTTGTTGATGTAACTGACTATTCAGCAGCAAAAACAACACTTTTCAGAGCCGAGGCTGAAGCATTAAGAACAAAACTCCAGATGCTGATAAGGAAGCTTACCATCAGTTTTTATACAACCGGAGAATATGAGAATATAGTTTTTAATTAATAAGATAAATTTTACACGGAAATGGATACCCCAATTGAAAGAATGGACAAGCCTATTGAGAAGAAGAAAGGAATTCAAAAGAAACATATCGGATATATTGCTATCGGGATTGTAATTATCGCGTTAATCTATATGGCTTTCTTCACAGACAGGACCTCAACATACAGGGTAGAAAAGGAAAAACTTATTATAGAGACAGTTATAAAGGATCAATTCAATGATTATATCACAGTTTCCGGGACCGTGGAGCCGATCAGCACAATTTTTCTCGATGCTCAGGAAGGCGGACGGGTTGAGGAGATACTCATTGAAGAGGGTTCCATGGTAAAAAAAGGCGATATCATTCTCAGACTTACTAATCCTGATCTTTACCTCAATATCCTTGACAGTGAAGCCCAACTGGCCGAAAAGGAGAACTTTCTCAGAAATACTCAGGTAACGATGGAACAGGAAAGAATTTCAATAAAAAGAGAGCTTATCAATCTTAAATATGATATTGAAAGAAAAGAACGTACCTATGAACAAAATGCCGAATTAAATAAAGACAACCTTATTTCGAAAGAAGAATTCATCCGTTCAAAAGAGGACCTTGATATGGCACGAAGTTCACAGGAACTTTTTATTGAAAGGCAGAAAGCCGACTCTCTTTTCCGGTCAGTGCAGGTAGAAACCATAAAAGTTAATCTTGACAATATGCGTAAGAATCTTGCACTCGTTAGGCAAAGAGTTGAGAATCTGAATGTCAGAGCTACAGTCGATGGACAGCTCGGTCTGCTGGTTCCTGAAATAGGACAATCAATTTCCCGCGGCGCCAATATGGGACAGATAAATGTCCTGACATCGTATAAGGTTTCGGCACAAATTGATGAGCATTATATCGACAGAGTCAGGACCCAGCTTACAGCTACCCTCGACAGGCAGGGAAGTGAATTTGACCTCGTTGTAAGAAGGGTTTTCCCTGAAGTAAGGAATGGAACATTTGAGATTGATATGGTTTTCACTGACACAATGCCGGACAATATCAGGACCGGCCAGACATATTATATAAGCCTTCAGCTCGGGCAACCGAAAGAATCTGTACTGGTACCAATTGGCGGATTTTTCCAGGAAACCGGGGGACAATGGATATTTGTCCTGGATCCTTCCGAGTCGTTCGCCGTTAAACGGAATATTTCAATAGGCAGAAAAAATCCAAAATATTATGAGGTACTTGAAGGACTGCAACCCGGAGAAAAGGTGATTGTTTCCGGATATGAATCGTTTGGAAAGAATGAAAAACTGGTATTTAAGAAATAGAATAACAACTAATACTTATTGCAATGATTAAAACTAATGATTTAACCAAGATCTTCAGGACTGAAGAAGTTGAGACGACAGCTCTCAATAAAGTCAATCTTAATGTAAAAGAGGGTGAATATGTTGCAGTCATGGGGCCTTCAGGATGCGGAAAATCGACGCTTCTGAATATCCTTGGATTGCTTGACAATCCCACTTCAGGAAGCTACATATTCAACGGAACTGAAGTTGCAAATCTGAAAGAGCGCGACAGGACCGTTTTCCGTAAAGGAAACATCGGATTTGTTTTCCAGTCCTTTAATCTCATAGACGAACTTAGTGTTTATGAGAATGTAGAGTTGCCTCTTATCTATCTGAAGATGAAAACAAGTGAGAGAAAGAAGAAGGTTGAGGAAGCTCTCACAAGGATGAAAATTACCCACAGGGCAAAACATTTTCCGCAGCAGCTTTCCGGAGGTCAGCAGCAGAGAGTGGCAATTGCCCGTGCCGTGGTAGCAAATCCCAGGTTGATACTTGCTGACGAGCCAACAGGTAATCTTGATTCAAAAAATGGTATTGAAGTGATCAATCTGCTTTTGGAACTTAATAAAGAAGGTACCACTATCGTTATGGTCACTCATAATGACAGGGATGCAGGATATGCTCACAGGATTGTAAACCTGTTCGATGGCCAGATTGTTGGTTAAGAAGAACCGGAATCGAGTTTCTTAAGCTTATTGTAAAGTGTTTGCCTTGTAATGCCAAGTCTGGCAGCAGCTATACTAATATTGTTGCCATGTCTTTTCAGGCAATCATATATCATTTTCTTCTCCATCTCTGCCAGCGTAAGCTCATTGGGATGAACGTTTTTCAGCTGTGATTTAAATTCAAAATCAGAAGAGATCAGGACGGGGGAATCACTCATGATAACCGCTTTCTCAATGGAATGCTGAAGCTCCCTTACATTTCCCGGCCAGCTGTAATTTGAAAGCTTTTCAAGGGCATGTGTATTAATCCTCATCTGTTCCCTGTTATATTTTTCACAGTAAACCTTCAGAAAATAAGTTGCCAGAATAGGAATATCATCAACCCTGTCGCGTAAGGGCGGGACTTCAATTATTATAGTATTGATCCTGTAAAGAAGATCTTCTCGAAACCTTCCCTCTCCCACCATTTTCGTCAGATCACGGTTAGTTGCACAGATCAACCTGATATCAACCGGTATCTGCGCGTTTGAACCGACTCTCACAATCAGCCTGTTCTGAAGAACATTCAGTAATTTTGACTGGGACTGAAGGGAAAGGTTTCCGATCTCATCAAGAAACAGAGTACTGTTGGTTGCCAGTTCGATTTTTCCCTTTCTGTCTTCCCTGGCATCCGTAAAAGCACCTTTCACATGGCCAAAAAGTTCACTTTCAAAAAGTGTTTCGGTAATTGAACCCATATCCACACTTACCATCAGCTCTCCTGCTCTTGCCGAAAGGTTGTGAATCTCCCTGGCAATGAGCTCTTTTCCGGTCCCGTTCTCCCCTGTGATCAGAACATTGGCATCAGTTGCAGCTATCTTCCTGACAATATTCATTACATTGATCATTGTCGGTGATGCACCAGGAACAAGCTTGTCAATTCCTTTACTCATAAATAAATATTGGAAACCAAAGATAGTTATTAATGTCTAATTATTTGACATATTTCCGGTCAGTTTTTTTAAGTAAATCTTTTCTGTCGCTTTGATGCAACTTTCAGAACGGATCATCGTCTTTAGTATAGAAATTTTAATTCCAGCATATATGACGGTAAAATTAAATGCAAACGAGATTGTGCTTAAAGCAGGCGATACCAACCAGGTTATTGATAATCAAAAAGTTGATGGCAAGCTGATCGTTACGAATCAGAGAATATACTTCAAGGCTTTGCAGGAGCATACCGCACAATTCAATTTCGAAATAATGTTTGAGAATATTTTAGAGGTGATCTTCTATAATAGGAACATGTTCCTCGTCAAAGGATTGAATGTGATCACCAGGGATGGGAAGTGTCACTCCTTCCCTCTGAAAAAGCGCGATGAGTTCGGTCAGCTTATCAACAAGATGTACTAGGTATTTTATCCCTGACTTTACTCGTAACGCAAAGAATCCACAGGATTCCTCATTGCAGCCCTGACAACCTTAACACTTATTGTCAGAATAGTAGAAATAATCATAATTAATGCTGACAACAGCAGAATCCCGGCGCTGATCTTAACAAAATAATCCCAGATACTGTCCATGAGCATCAGGGACATACAATAACCTCCGGCACAGCCAAGTACTGAGGAGACCAGCAGGACAATCAGGAATTTCTTGCTGACAAGAAATATTATAACAGGGACAGGCGCACCCTGGATCTTCCTTATTCCCACCTCTTTCGTTCTTTTGATGATATCCAGTGAAATCAGGTTATACATACCAATAAGCGATAATAATGCGGCAACGGCTGCCAGGAACACATTAACTTTAAGAATGCTCCCGTTAATATCCTTCTCTTCCTGCATTAAATCTTCCTGGAGCCTTCCTCCGAAGAGATAATTAGTCCCCATTGCTTTCCATTTCTGATCCATAAAATCGAGTACTCCCGGCAGGTCTTCAGGATTAGCCCTTACAACCAGTACATTAAACTGACGACTGTCAACATTAAACTGACGACTGTCTGCTACTCTCAGCATAGCAGGTTCAATTTCTTCCCAGACTCCACTCATATAAAAATCCTCCACTACACCGATCACGGTAAGAGTTGTTGTATCGTAAAGAGTTACCGTTCTGCCAACACCATCGGGCCAGCCAAAATCCTTAACCAGCTTCTGATTTACTATTATTGATCCGTTTGTTCTGTCGGCTTCCGCCCTGTTCTTGTCAAAAAGTCTGCCATCCGTCAGACGTAATCCTATAGTTTGAGCATATTCAGGCCCTATATCCATAACATCCACCTCAAGCTGCTTCTCAGCATCTTTTATAGGTCTCCTGTAACTCCCCCATCCTAAATGGTTCATTGTCCCCTCTGCAGAGATTATTTTAGGATTCGTAATTATCTCGTTACGGAATGCAGTAAATAATTCTGAAGAAATGGGGACAACTATCAGTTTATCCCTGTCATAGCCAAGATCAAGGGTTCTTTGATAATCTGCGTTTTTAGCGAAAACTATTCCCATGACAAGCGCCATGACGGAAATTGAGAACTGCAAGGTAAGCAGTACAGATGACAGCTTTCCGGAGTCCCTGAAGAGGTTTGTACCCCTCATAACATTGACCGGACTAAAGGAGCTTATATATAATGCCGGGTAGACTCCCGCCATAAATCCTGTAAGAAGAAGCAGCAAAAGCAGGAATACCCAGAAGAATCCATATTGGCTGAACGTAAGCTTGATTGACATATATGCCCACAGGTTGCTGTATGCGGGTACAAGTACGGATGCGAAAGCAATTCCTATAAACAATGACAGTATGCAGATTATCATTGTTTCAAACATGAACTGGGTTACCAGCTGACTTCTCTGGCCCCCGAAGCTCTTTCTTAAGCCTATTTCTTTCAGCCTCTTGCTGAATACGGCAAATGAGGTGTTTGCAAAATTAAAGCAGGCAAGAAGCAGGATGAATATTGCCATCACGGGAGGTGCAATAAGTGCTGCAGGGTGCAGTGAGGGAAAGAGACCTGAGGACCAGATATTTCTTGAATTTGAGCTGACTTCCTTAAGTGGGACCAATGAAAACCTGTTTATCCTGAAATCTTCCCGTGCCCTGTTCTGAACTGGCAGATAATCCTTCAATGAGCTGGCTATTGAAGGAATAAGTGACTTTTCCGGAACCTGGATAAAAATTGCAGTTGTCCAGACCTTCCAGTCAGCATCATTTGTCTCCCACATGCTCAGGAAGTTATCATACCGGGAAAGAATATCAATCCTGAAACTTGAATTTTCAGGGAAATCCCTGAATACTGCGTTTACAGTAAAAGTAAATTCTTTATTCTTGTCATTTATTATTGATATTACTTTGCCAACCGGATATTCACTGCCGAAAAGCGTTTTTGCCATGGTTTCACTGACCAGCACATTTCCTGTTCCAGGTATTGATTTGGTATCTCCGTGAATTGGCGGCAATGTAAAAATCTCAAGGAATTCAGGATCGACAAATGAGATCTGAGCAGGAAAAACATCATTGTCTACTTTCACTGGAGATCCAGTTCTTTGGAGTCTTGATGCCCTTAGTATTCCAGGGATATCCTTTTTTATCTGAAGCCCCAGAGTGGAGGGTGCAATTCCATATTCCTGCTCCCTTCCCTGCATGTCCCGGAAGCTGGTGATCCTGTATATTTCATTGAAATTCTCATTTGACCTGTCAAACTCATAATTAAACATGTGGTTGAAGAAAGCTACAATGCAGACAGCCAGTGCAATACCCAGACCAATTATGTTGATCAGAGTGAATATCTTGTTTTTCAGAAGGTTTCTGCAGGTGACCAGAAGATAGTTTCTGAACATGCAATGAGATTTTATTCGTATTTAAGAGATTGTGCAGGATTAACCCTTGCCGCTTTAAGAATGCGGTAGCTGATTGTTACAAGGGCTATTCCAAGAGCAATCGCTAGGCTTGCAAGGAAGCTGAAGGCACCGGGATTTATTCTGAAATAGAAGCTTTCCAGCCATCTATTTGCTATAAAATATATTAAAGGCCAGGCAATCAGGGCGGAAATTGATACAAGCAGAATTATCTCTTTAGATATGACAAAATATATTCCTGAAATAGATGATCCCATTGCTTTTCTAACACCGATTTCCTTTGTTCTTTGTTCAACAGTGAAAGATGTCAATCCAAATAATCCGAGGGCAGCAATAAATATTGCAAGGATGGAGAATATTACTGCAAGCTGTGCGTTCTGTTTTTCCTGGCTATACATCTGCTCAAAATCCTCATCAACAAAGAAATATTGCATCGGATCATTTGATGTAAACTCTTTCCATCTTTTTTCAATCTCAGTGATGGTGTTCTGATAGTTTTGAGCAGAAAGTTTAACAGTCACGTATCCCCAGAGATTATCATCTCCCTTGAATATAAAGACATATGGCTGAATGGGATTGCGGAGCGACTCAAAATTGAAATTCTTGACTATTCCTATTACCTGTAAATATTTGAACTCTCCGGTCAGTGTGGGTTGCATAAAACGTGTACTCTCTAGATCGGTGATTTCGAAGTTTTTAGCTGCACTCTCATTTAATATGCATGCATTCCGGTCAGTCGTAAAGGACTTATCGAAATTACGGCCTTCAGCAAGTGTCATACCGTAAGTATCAATATAGTCGTAGTCGATCCAGTTTGTTGTCATAAGGAATGATTCCTCTTTCCTGCCTTCAATACCATAGCCGTTTGTAGCGTTGTTGCGGCCAGGTACAGAGGTGGAACTGGCAATGTTTATCACTCCGGGAATCTCTTTCACGGCTTCCTTGAATGCTTCAACGCGTGATTCCAGAGCCTGAGCCCTGTTTATTACCAGCATCTGCTCTTTGTTGAATCCGACATCCTTATTCAGCATATAGAATATCTGCCGGTACATCACCAGTGTTCCTGTTATGAGAAGAATTGATACTGTAAACTGAAACACTACAAGTATTCTTCTTAACCTGCCATTCTGCATGCTTCCTTTAACACTGCCTTTCAGGACTTCAATAGGGTTGAATGATGAAAGGAATAGCGCAGGATAGCTTCCCGACAGGAATCCGACCAGAAGTGTGAATACAAGCAATCCAGGAATAGTATACCA